>NZ_CEVXFV010000033.1:0-49368 GCF_982396655.1 Cellulosilyticum sp.
ATGTTTAAAAGGAGTGCTATTCATTTTTAAACAGTAGTTTCGCAATTACCTATTTGATGTAAAAATAATAACACCAAACAAAAGTCTGGTGTTAAAGTGGAGGGTTTGAATATTTTCTTTTCATTTCATATAACATTTCTAATATCTCTTCAGCATTTTGGATAGCTAAATTCAAAGAAATTATAAGCTTATCACATACTGAAATAATATCTTCATTTTCATTAGGTGAATTTAATACCTCGTTAATATCAGCTTCATTATGCTCTGATAATTTATTAAGCATTCTAAGTATAGCAGAAAGAGAGTAATTACCACATTTGAGAGAGCGAATAACCTTTAAGCGTTGGATATCTTCATAAGTGTAAATCCTATATCCATTTTGCTTTCTCTTAATATTTACCAATCCATTCATCTCCCAGTTACGAAGAGTATCCATAGATATTCCAAGCAATTCTGAAACCTCTTTACGCTTCAAATTAAAGTCTTTTTCATAATTTAATCTATCCATTAACTTACCTGCAATATCTACAGCCTCATTAGCATTGTCCATCTCTTTTTTAATAGATTTAATATACTCCTTAGTTAATACAATCGCTTCATCAAAATCTTGTTTAGCTGACATCTTAACAATAGCTATTGCCTTTTTTCTTAATCCATTTTGCAGAACTTCAACTTCAAAAGCCTTACGTGCTAACTTAAGCTGATATATATGCAAATCTGTAAATACACGATACCCATTGTCTTTTCTAATAGGCTTTGATATTAACCCTAAATCCTCATACATACGTACAGTATTTGAATGTATTCCTATCAACTTAGCTACTTCACTTGTTTTATAAGTTTTATCTATCGACTTCACTCCCTTTATAATCATTTTGATGTTATTTTATCTTTATTATTATCATAATATATAATTCCATTTTTTATATAGAGAAATCAACTAAAAACTTGAAATATACATGTAGGTAAATAGATTTCTCTCAATGATTTCACATTACTAAAAACTATGAATAACTAAATCTTATAAATGTGAAATCTATATCATACATCAATATAAATTTTTATAAAAAATAAATACAAAAAATTATTTATTGCATAAATTTACAGTTAAATTGTAATTTGAAATATTACTTATGATACAGTTCACGCTTATTAATTCTAAATACCATCGGCGTATATCTTATGCCATCTGCTAACTGCTCTTCTTGAAGTTTTGAAAATCCTAAATGCTCATAAATTCCTACCGCATATGGTGATGAATTCACAGTAATAGCATTACCCTTATTATTCTTAACAACTTCCTCAAACAATTTTCGCCCAATTCCCTGCTTATGACATTCACCTTTCACAAAGAATAACGCTATATGATTCCCATTATTTCTAGTCGCAATAACCCCCACTATTTCATCATCTTTATATGCCCCATAAAACTTCAGTGACTTAACCCAACTAGGGTCTTTTGCACACTGGGTAAAAGTCTCAACCCCTTCCTTAGAATATTCCGGTGCTTCATACGCCATAAACACCTCCAAAACTAATGCCAATGCCTTAGGCATATCTTTTTCTACTAATCCCCTAATCTCCATCTAAACACCCCCTCATAAAATTATTTTTATTTTTTACAAATAAATTTAAAATCACAAAGTTTACCTTGATTCCCCAAAGTTTGAGTACGTATAAACTTAACATGCTTGCTCATATTATCATAAAACAAGTTATCAACGGCACAAAAAATAGATGTTAATTCTTCACAACCAAACTCTTTTAAAGTTTTAAAGTATAGGCAGTCATGCATATTAAATGCAATTTTATCTTTAGTATTTTCAACCCACTCTATATTCCAAAATTCAGTTGGATACATTTTCATAGCCAAAGAGAAAAAATACTTAAAAATTTGCCTAAAAAATGGCAGCCTGCCACAGCAATTAATAATTGCCGCTTGTGACTTATAATAAAATAAAACATACTGCCTAATACAATCATGGCATTCTTCTGTTGTACATCCCATTGAAAGTAATGTTTCATAAGTAGCAACTGCTGGTAAAATAATTGTATTTAGTTGCATCGCTGCCATTTTATTTTTAATGGGTATCTGACTTTCTATTTTATTCTTTAAATTGTTTTCTAAAGCACTCTCTTCTATTTGTATATTACACATTTTAGCTAGGTATTTAGGACATTTCTTAAATATACTTTTAGCATAATATGGCATATTTTCCCCCTCTGCACCCCTACGCCATTTACTTACTGACGAGCACTTTCTTTTTCCACCACAGCAAGTTCTCTTATCCGCCATGCGAGACTCTTAAATACGTAGAATAGCAGAGGGGGAACACTCGCTGTAAGCTACATTCGGCGTGAGGCTTAGAAGGTCTTAGTGAAGTGTTGCTTATGGGTTTTAGCGTGACTGTTTGAGTGCGTGGTTTTCGCACGAGTTTCACGCGTTCATAAGTAATACGAACTTAGACATTCTTAGTCTCACGTAGACAGTAGCTGTAAGCGAGGGTTCCCCCTCTGTGGCTCTACTTCATCTTACTTACTGACGAGCAAGTTTGCGATAAGATTCAAGACGAGCTTTTGCATTTTCCTCAGCAAGCTCGAATAATTCTTCTGCTTGTTCTGGGAATTGTTTAGCAAGTGATGAGTATCTTACTTGAGCCATGATGAAATCTCTGAAGCTTTCTGTTGGCTCTTTTGAATCTAATGTAAATGGATTTGTTCCTTCTGGTACATCTGGGTTGAAACGGTATAAATGCCAGTAACCACATTTAACTGCTTGGTCTTGGTTAGCAATTGTTCTACCCATACCTTCTTTTAAACCATGGTTGATACATGGTGAGTAACAGATAATGATTGATGGACCATGGTGTGCTTCTGCTTCCATGATAGCTTTCATGAATTGGTTTTTATCTGCACCTAATGCAACTTGTGCAACATATACGTTACCATAGCTCATCATCATCATACCTAAATCTTTTTTACGAGATTTCTTACCTGATGCTGCGAATTTAGCAATAGCAGCTGTTGGTGTTGCTTTAGATGATTGACCACCTGTATTTGAGTAAACTTCTGTATCAAATACTAATACATTAACGTCTTCTCCTGTAGCAAGTACATGATCAAGTCCGCCGTAACCAATATCATATGACCATCCGTCACCACCAAGCATCCATACAGAACGTTTTACAAGGTAGTCTTTCTTATCATCAATTTCAGCTACTAAAGCTTTAACTTCTGGATCTTCACTACCTACTTTATCAAGTACTTCAAGAACTTTTTCACTTACAGCTCTTGATACTGCACCTTCTTCTTTCGTATCAAGCCATTCAGTAAAGGCAGCTTTTGCTTCTGCACTGATTTCTTTATTGACTAAAGCTTTCATTGTATCTGTAAGTTTGTTACGCATTTGTTTAACACCTAAGTACATACCAAGTCCGTACTCTGCGTTATCTTCGAATAATGAGTTAGCCCATGATGGTCCATGACCTTTACTATTTTTAGTATAAGGTGTTGAAGGTGCTGAACCGCCCCAGATAGATGAACATCCTGTTGCATTGGCAATCATCATTCTATCACCGAATAATTGTGTAACGATTTTAATATATGCTGGTTCACCACAACCTGCACAAGCGCCTGAGAACTCAATGAGTGGTTGTTTGAATTGGCTATTTTTTACATTGTTAGCTGGTACTAAGTCTTCTTTAGGTGCAACTTCTTTCATAGCGAAGTTCCAGTTAACTGTTTCAGTTTCTGTTTGTGAGTCAAGTGGTTTCATCACAAGTGCTTTTGTTTTAGCTGGACAAACGTCTACACAGTTACCACAACCTGTACAGTCAAGTGGGCTTACTTGCATTCTATATGTAAGTCCTTCGAAGCCTTTACCAATAGCTTTCTTAGTTACAAAGCTTTCTGGTGCTTTTTCTGACTCTTGTTCGTCTACTAAGATTGGACGAATTGTAGCATGTGGACAGATGAATGCACATTGATTACATTCAATACAGTTTTCTGGAATCCACTCTGGTACTTTAATCGCAATACCACGTTTTTCATATGCTGCTGTACCTGCTGGGAATGTACCATCTTCAATACCGTTGAATGCACTTACTGGAAGTTTATCGCCTTCTTGAGCATTCATAGGTCTTAAGATATTTGTGATGAATGCAGGTTCATCTACTGTTACTGCTGCTTCATCTTTTACACCAAACCATTCATTTGGTACATTAATTTTAACTGCTGCTTCAAATCCTCTATCAATAGCTGCATAGTTCATATTAACAACTTTTTCACCTTTTTTACCGTAAGCTTTAACAACGGCTTCTTTAAGGTATTTGATAGCATCTGCTTCTGGAATGATTTCAGCAAGTTTGAAGAATGCAGATTGCATAATCATGTTTACTCTGCTACCAAGTCCGATTTCACCAGCAATCTTAGTTGCATTAACTGTGTAGAACTTAATATCATTTTCAGCAATATAACGTTTCATATGTGCTGGAAGATTTGCTTCTACTTGGTCTTCATCCCAAATACAGTTAAGTACGAATACACCGCCTTTTTTAAGGCCTGATAATACATCATATTGATGTACATAAGATTGGTTATGACAAGCAATATAATCAGCTTCGTCAATTAAGTATGGTGAACGAATAGGTGTTTTACCAAAACGAAGGTGAGAAATTGTTACACCACCAGATTTTTTAGAGTCATATGCAAAATAAGCTTGTGCATACATGTCTGTATGGTTACCAATAATTTTAATAGCTTGTTTATTAGCACCAACTGTACCATCTGAACCAAGTCCCCAGAATTTACATCTAACAGTACCAGGCTCTGCAATTTTAAGTGTATCTTTGATTTCAATAGATGTACCAGTTACATCATCATTGATACCTACTGTAAATCCATTTTTAGGATTTTCACTATTTAAATTATCAAATACAGCTTTGATTTCTGTAGGTGTTGTATCTTTTGAACCAAGTCCGAAACGTCCACCGATAATCATTGGTGCATTTTCTTCGCCATAGAATGCTGCACGTACATCTAAGTATAAAGGTTCACCATTTGAACCTGGTTCCTTTGTACGATCAAGTACACAGATTCTCTTAACTGATTTAGGAACAGCAGCTAATAAATGTTTTGTAGAGAATGGTCTAAAGAGATGTACTTTTACAACACCAAGTTTAGCACCTTTAGCATTTAAAGCCTGTACTGTTTCTTCAATAGTTTCTGTGATAGAACCCATAGCTACGATAACACTTTCAGCATCATCTGCACCGTAGTAATTGAAGAGACCATAGTTTCTACCTGTTAATTTATTCATTTCACCAATGTACTCTTCTACAATTGGTACAAGGTTTTCATAGAATTTATTGCTTGCTTCCCTTGTTTGGAAGTAGATATCTGGATTTTGAGCTGTACCTCTTGTCACTGGGTGATTTGGTGAAAGGGCATTATCTCTGAATCTCTTAAGAGCATCCTGGTCTACAAGTTTAGCTAAATCAGCGTAATCAATTGCTTCTACTTTTTGAATTTCATGTGATGTTCTAAATCCATCAAAGAAATGTACAAATGGTACGCGACCTTTGATAGCCGCAAGGTGAGCAACTGGAGCAAGGTCCATAACCTCTTGAACAGAACCTGTAGCAAGCATTGCGCAACCTGTTTGTCTTGTAGCCATAACATCTTGATGATCCCCAAAGATATTTAAAGCTTGTGCAGCAAGCGCACGTGCGCTAACGTGGAATACACCTGGCAATAATTCACCAGCTACTTTATACATATTTGGAATCATAAGAAGAAGTCCTTGAGATGCTGTAAATGTTGTTGTTAGAGCACCTGCTTGTAATGACCCATGGAATGCACCTGCTGCACCCGCTTCTGATTGCATTTCAATTACATTAACTGTTTGACCAAAAATATTTTTTCTGCCATTCGCAGACCATTCATCTACTACCTCCGCCATAGTTGATGATGGTGTAATAGGATAAATAGCCGCTACATCTGTAAAAGCATATGCAACGTAAGCCGCCGCAGTATTACCATCAACGGTCATCATTGTCTTTGACATATAATCACTCCTTATAAATCTATAAAATTATTGGCACACCTATTCGGAAATGTGTAAGTATTTTCCAAACACTATGTTACTTTTTATTTTATCTCACTATTTTAATTTTGTAAACATTTGGACTATATACAAATTATTCTAATAACTCAAATTTTTATTTAGCTTTTTATATAAACTTTATAATAATATATCATTAGACTTTATCTTTTCTTCATTTCTCTAGTAAAAATAAATAGGTGACAATGCAAAATTTATATAAAATCTTACATCATCACCTAAGTTTCTATTTATATTCGATTACAAAACTCTATGCTTTAAGCATCATCTTTATTTCACAACTATTAACTCTCTATCAATAATCTTCCATTCATCATTAATCCGCCATCATTAATTATGAATTATTTTTCCTTATTCAATAGTTGAATTCTCAGCTAATCGTTTATAGTTGTTATATCGTTTCTTAGCATTTTCCTCTGTCATTTCAAATAATTCTTCTGCTTGTTCTGGGAATTGTTTTGCAAGAGCTGAGTATCTAACCTGAGCCATAATGAAGTCTCTGAAGCTTTCTGTTGGTTCTTTAGAATCAAGTACAAATGGATTCTTACCTTCAGCTTTAAGATCTGGATTATAACGATATAAGTGCCAGTAACCACATTTAACTGCTTGTTCTTGGTTAGCTGATGTTCTACCCATACCTTCTCTTAGACCATGGCTGATACATGGCGCATATGCAATGATAATAGATGGACCTTTGTGTGCTTCTGCTTCAAGTATCGCTTTCATGCATTGTTGTTTATTAGCACCCATAGCTACTTGTGCCACATAAACATTTCCATAGGTCATCATCATCATGCCTAAATCTTTTTTACGAGATTTCTTACCGGAAGCCGCAAATTTAGCTATAGCTGCTGTTGGTGTAGCCTTAGATGCTTGACCACCTGTATTTGAATAAATTTCTGTATCATAAACTAAGACATTAATATCTTCCCCAGATGCCATGACGTGATCTAAACCGCCATAACCAATATCATAAGCCCAACCATCTCCACCAACAATCCATATAGAACGTTTTGCAAGATAATCTTTGTACTTATTAATTGTATCTAGAGGCACTTTAGCCGCCTCATCACTAATATTATTGCTTTCAAGCATTTCAAGTACTTTCTTACTTGCTGTTTTAGAACCTTCTCCATCTTCTTTAGTGCTCAACCACTCTCTGCAGATTTCTTTAACGCTTTCATCTACATTACAGTTTTCAAGTTCACGGATGGCATCTGCAAGTTTATTACGAAGTTGTTTCACAGCTAAATACATACCATAGCCATATTCTGCATTATCCTCAAACAATGAATTTGCCCAAGATGGTCCCTTGCCTTCACAGTTAACTGTATAAGAGGTTGTTGGTGCTGATGCGCTCCAAATAGAAGAACATCCGGTAGTATTTGCGATCATCATATGATCACCATAAAGTTGCGTAATAAGCTTGATATAAGCTGGTTCACCACATCCTGCACAAGCCCCTGAGAATTCATAAAGAGGTTGTCTAAATTGACTGCCTTTAACAGTATTTGGTGGTACGAGGTCTCCTTTATCTTTAACTTGCTCTACAGAGAATGCCCAGTTTGGTACCTCTGCTTCCACTTGAGATGCAATTGGTTTCATGACAAGTGCCTTTTGGTCCTTCTTGCCTGGACAAATATCTGCACAGTTACCACAGCCTGTACAATCCATAGGTGCTACCTGAATTCTAAATGCCATACCTTCTAAGCCTTTACCCATTGCTTTTAACGTTGTATAGCTTTCTGGCGCCTTGCCTTGTTCTTCTTCATCTAATAAGAATGGACGAATTGTTGAGTGAGGACATATAAATGCACATTGGTTACATTGAATACAATTTTCAGGTACCCACTCTGGAATCATAATAGCAACGCCACGTTTTTCATAAGCTGCTGTACCTGTTGGGAAAGTACCATCTTCAATGCCATTGAAGGCACTTACAGGAAGTTTATTACCTTCTTGTGCACTCATAGGACGTAAAATATCTTTGATAAATGCTGGTTCTTCCACTTTTTCTGGTGCTGGTTCTTCTGCATTTTTCCAAGACTCTGGAACATTTACCTTAACAGCTGCACTAAATCCTCGGTCAATGGCTTCATAGTTCATATTAATGACTTTTTCACCTTTTTTACCATAGGCTTTTACAACAGCTTCTTTAAGATATTTCTTAGCATCTTCTTCTGGAATGATATTAGCAAGTTTAAAGAATGCAGACTGCATAATCATATTAATACGATTGCCCAGACCGATTTCAGAAGCTATTTTAATGGCATTAACCGTATAGAAATTAATATCATTTTCTGCGATATATTTTTTAACCTTTGCTGGAATCTTTTCATCTAGTTCACTTTCATCCCATAAACAGTTGAGTACAAATGTTCCACCTTTTTTAAGGATGCTGACCATATCATAAAGATTGAGATAGGATTGATTGTGACATGCTAAATAATCAGCTTCATCAATAAGGTAAGGGCTATTAATAGGCTCTTTACCAAAACGAAGATGTGACATAGTGAGTCCACCAGATTTTTTAGAGTCATAATCAAAGTATGCTTGGGCATACATATCGGTATGCTCTCCTATGATTTTAATGGCTTGTTTATTCGCTCCTACTGTACCATCTGAACCAAGTCCCCAGAACATGCAACGGATTGTACCTGGTTTTACAATTCTAAAGTTCTTGTCGCGTTCAAGTGAAGTATGCATCACATCATCATTGATACCAATAGTGAATCCATTCTTAGGATTATCACTGCATAAGTTATCAAAAACAGCTTTAATATCTGCTGGTACAGTATCCTTTGACCCTAAACCATAGCGACCACCAATGATTTCTTTTATATTGTCGCAGCCATAGAAAGCAGCTTTTACATCTAGGTAAAGTGGTTCGCCAAGGGCTCCAGGCTCTTTTGTACGGTCTAAGACACAAATCTTTTTAACTGTCTTTGGTACACAGTCAAGAAGATGTTTTCCTGAAAATGGACGATATAAATGAACCTTTACAAGACCATATTTTTTACCTTGTTTATTGAGCTCATCAATAGTTTGTTCAATGGTTTCAGTTACAGAACCCATTGCAATAATAATTTCCTGCGCATCTTCAGCGCCATAATAGTTGAAAAGACCATAGTTTCTACCTGTTAACGTATTAATCTTACTGATGTATTCATCTACAATAGGTACTAAATTATCATAGAACTTACTACAAGCTTCTCTTGTTTGGAAATAAATATCAGGGTTTTGTGCTGTACCGCGAATAACTGGATGATTAGGTGATAAAGCATTATCTCTAAAGGCTTGAAGGGCATCGCGATCAATAAGCCCTGCAAGATCATCATATCCAAGTGCTTCTACCTTTTGAATTTCGTGAGAAGTTCTAAATCCATCAAAGAAATGAATAAATGGTACACGTCCTTTAATAGCTGCAAGATGCGCAACTGGTGCAAGATCCATAACTTCTTGAACAGAGCCTGTACATAATAAAGCACATCCTGTTTGTCTTGCTGCCATAACGTCCTGATGATCTCCGAAAATACTTAAAGCTTGTGCAGCAAGTGCACGGGCACTGACATGGAATACGCCTGGAAGTAATTCTCCAGCTACCTTATACATATTAGGAATCATAAGTAATAGACCTTGAGATGCTGTAAAGGTGGTGGTTAATGCCCCACCTTGAAGAGAACCATGAAATGCACCTGCTGCACCTGCTTCTGATTGCATCTCCACTACATTAACTGTTTGATTAAATATATTTTTTCGCCCATTTGCTGCCCACTCATCCACAACTTCTGCCATGGTTGAAGAAGGGGTAATAGGGTAGATTGCTGCTACATCTGTATACGCATAAGCCACATAAGCAGCCGCCGTATTACCATCTACGGTCATAATTGTTTTTGACATATGAATTGCTCCTTTCTAAAACTAGTTTTCATGCAACTATTTGCTTTTAATTGGTTAATACTTCTTTTTCTCATTACACCCCACTAGTTTCTCACAGAGCTTAAAAATTCATACTCAAAAAAAACAAAAAATAAGTTATTTATTTAATTATTCATTTTATACTTTTTACTACTTTCCACAGCCTACGCTATCAAAGCCTAATACCTTTAATACTTTTTCTCCGATGTTACGCTGCGTTCCCTCATATGGGTAACAGTGAATATGAATGGCTGGATTGAAATTCAGCTCAATAATTGCATAGTTGCTGTTTGGGTCACTATAATCTTCGAGCATCATATCAACGCCGCAGAATTTGGCTTCCATCGCTTGAGCTGCTTCTACTGCAATTCGTTTGAAGCGTTCTGGAATAATATCAGTATAGTCAATGCTATCGCCACCTGTGCTGATATTAGAATTTTCTCTAAGGTACACAATTTCATCTTGAGCTGGAATATAATCAAAGTTTAAGCCCTTTTGTTTAAGGAACAATTCACTGCTGGCATCTAAGCCGATTTTTTCAAGCGGTGTTTTATAGCCTTTTCCTCTTAAACTGTCTTGATTTTTGATTTCTACAAGCTGGCGGATGCTGCTTTTGCCATCGCCTTTTACATTAGCTGGCACGCGGTGAAGAATGCCTGCTACTTCATCGCCTATTACAAGGAAACGATATTCTTTTCCTCTTGCAAATTCTTCTACTAAAACTGTATCATCATGTTCAAAACCAATTTCTAATGCACGTATTAAATCTTCTTCACTACCGCCTTCTGGGAAAATGCTGATTCCTTTACCGAAGTTGGTTGATTTAGGTTTTACAACAGCTGGTTTACCTGCATATCTTCTAGCTGCAAGCTGTAAACTTTGCCCCTTTGTAACCTCAATGCCTTTTGGTACATTTACGCCATTACGTTCAAGCACTTTTTTAGTAACTGTTTTATTCTCCATCATAAGCATCGTCACATAGCTGTCTTTAGATGTTTTAGTAGCTTGTTTCACATATTCTACGTGGCTACCATCTTTAAGTTCAATAAAGTTGTCAGAGCGGTCTAATACTTCTACTTTAATACCTCTTGTAATCGCATCACGCATTAAAATCTGCGTTGAAAGCTCTAAATCTTCATAACCATAAAGTTTATAACGGTGATTATACGCATCTTTTGCATATGCCTTTGCCAATTCTACTTGAGCTTCTAAATAACCTTTTTCATTAACAAGCTTTTTGAAACGATATGCATAAGTAAGCTTTGGATCTTTTAATTTTTCCATTGCTTTTTTTATGAGTGCTTCTTTGCCAAGGCCTAAAGCATTATTCATCTCTAACATTTCATTTAAAATTTCTAAGCCCCATGTTACTTTGTCCACTTCTTCCCCATTGTGAAGAAGCTTAATATCTAAAAGTCCAGACTTAGCAATTAATCTTTGATTATGATTACCTTCCTTTTGAATTTCTTGACTACTTAATTTTTTATTTTCTTCTTTAAATAGAAGATAAATCATAAATACATGTAAGAAATCAAGCTCATCGATTGTAATTCCCCCTTTATCAAATGGGTTATTATCAATACTTCTTACTTCAATGTATAAAATCCCGTCCTTTTCTATGGACTCTAATAAATTTGTGTTATCGATAGCTTTAGGACGAATTTGGCTATATAGTTCTTTATAATTTTGAATAAGTCCATCCTCTACAAATTGATTTAAGCTCTTAATATAGCTTGCTACACTGGTATAGTCAGGATATAAATCTACATCATTTTTATATCCACATTCACTTAAGCGATAAGACATAGCACCTTCACTTGTATAGCTTTTAGGACCTACTTTTTCAAGATGTTTAACGCATTCTTTTGTATACGATTCATGAATGACAGGCGCTGCTGCAATAAGATAAATCATAAGCCATCTATATTCTAAATAATTTCTTACAACCTTTAAGTACACTTCATCTTTAAAAACTCTATAACTTTTTCCTTCTCCAAAGTTTTCATGAAGTCTTTTTATAAATTCTTCATCGAATGAGAAATTATAATGAATCCCTGAGATAAGTTGCTTCTTACCCCCATATTTCTTGAATAACTCTTCACGGTATAATCTTGCTTTCTGACATACCTCACAGTCTTCATATTCTGCAATCGGAATTTGTTCATCCTCTGGAATATCACAAGGCATAGATTGTGGCCATAAGTATTCTTCTCCAATATTAAGTGCCACAATATCATAAAGTGCATTTAGGAAATCATATGTCTCCTTAGTCGTTCCTAAGTTAGGTGTAATTAGCTCTACTTGACTTTCAGAAAAGTCTGTTGTGATATATGGATTCTTAAGTTTACTTCCAAAGATTGCAGGATGTGGTGTGGTTGCTAATCTTCCATCAGTTTTTACACGTAATGCTTCTCTTTCAATACCAAAACTTCCTGCTAAAATTTCTTCTGGAGTAAATAACTTCTGTATTTTTTCTAGCATTTAACTACTCCTATTACATAAAGCGTATCATTATACATATTGTTGTATATCCATTAGTTTAATTTGCTTTATGCCCTTTCTATTTATTTTCTATATCCCTTTTTATCTGGAATATTAATCTTGTCCTCATTTTGTTTTATCAATTTATTTCTATAAATCTTATCTAATAAACACATTATTTTAAACACATTATTCAGTGCTTAACCCATTCATCCCTATTTTAGATAGTGTATGCAAATTTTCTACTTACTACCCTCAACAAAATCACACTTCCACTAGCTAGTATACATTATTTATTTCCAAACCAAAACATAATTTTACCAATACAACATTTTCCTTTATAGCCTATTTAATTTATGAATTTATTTCCAACTTGAAATTTTTAATTTAAGTGGAACCTTTTTATATTTCGCCTCGTCTTATGTTATTATACTTAAATTTTAAAGGAGTTTTATCTAATGAGAAAACAATTTACATATTTCATGGCAGTTCTTGCCCTTAGCACAACACTTATCGGATGTGGTTCAAAAGATACGGTAGTAGAACCGACACCTTCTACTGAAGTTGAAGCGCCTGCTGATACAGAAACACCAGAAGAAACACCTGCTACTGATGTAGAGGCTGAAGCAGAAACAGAAAATACTGACCAAAAAGAAGAAGCTTCTGCTGATACAGTGCAAAAAGAAGAAACAACAGAAGAAGCTTCTAAAACAGAAACTACAGATAAAACAGATACAGTAACTAGCAAACCAAATACAACACCTACTACAACAACTAAACCTAGTACGAATAACTCTACTAGCACAAGCAAACCAAGCTCAAATAACTCAGCTAGCACAAGCAAACCAAATACAAATAACTCTACTAGCACAAGTAAACCAAATACAAATAAACCTGAAACTACTCCAGAGGCATCTACTAAACCTGAAGCTAGCACAAAACCTGAAACATCATCACTTACAGCTTCACAAGTATTTGATAAAGTAATTGCTGGCGTAGAACTTCCTTCAACAATGGAAATGGATAGCACAATGATTAGTGATATGTACGGGATTGACACAAGTATCCTTAAAAGCTTCAAAGTTGTGGCACCTGTAATGAGCGCACATATTACAGAAATCGCCATCTTCGAAGTAAACAATGCTTCAGATATTGAAACTGTAAAAGCTGGTATTGAAAAAAGAGCAGGTGGCATCAATCCACAATACCTTTACCCATCACTTCAAGAAGCTTATGAAAATCGTCAAACAGTTGTAAATGGTAACTTCGTATTCTTTGCAATGGAAGATGAAATTGATACACTTGTCGCTAATTTTAATAGTGCAGTGAAATAGGATAAGATTATGGTATTTAGTAGTTTATTATTCTTATTTATATTTTTACCTTTATTTTTAATAACCTACTTTATCGTTCCTAAAAACTTTAGAAACTTTATTTTATTTATGGCAAGCCTCATCTTCTATGCATGGGGCGAGCCTATTTATGTGCTCATTATGATTTTCTCTACAGTGTTAGACTATACCTGTGGTAGACTTATTGACCACTTTAGGAACCATAAAGTGATTCCAAAGCTTGTCCTTATCATTTCTGTCTGTACTAATCTTGGTATGCTTGGCTTCTTTAAGTATTCTGACTTTGTAATTAGTAATATTAATCATTTTCTATCTTCACCTATAGAACTTCTGCATGTGGCCTTGCCAATCGGTATTTCTTTTTACACATTCCAAACTATGTCTTATACCATTGACTTATATCGTGGTAAAATTGGTGTTCAAAAAAATATCATTTCCTTTGGTGCCTATGTAGCTATGTTCCCACAGCTTATTGCTGGACCTATTGTCACCTACAATAATGTGGAAAAAGAATTAAATGTGCGTAGTACAAATTGGGAAACTTTTGGTGAAGGAAGTATTCGTTTTATAGAGGGGCTTGGTAAAAAAGTGCTTCTTGCAAATAACATTGGCCGCCTTTGGGATACAGTGTCACATACAGGAGCGAGTGAACTTACTGTTATGAGCAGTTGGCTTGGCATTATTGCCTTTGCACTTCAGCTTTACTTCGATTTTAGTGGGTATTCAGATATGGCGATAGGCCTTGGTAAAATGCTCGGCTTTAACTTCCCAGAAAACTTTAACTACCCTTATCTTGCAAAAAGTGTTTCTGAATTCTGGAGACGCTGGCATATGACTTTAGGCAGCTGGTTTAGAGAATATGTTTATATTCCCCTTGGCGGTAACCGTGTAAGTAAAGCACGTTTATTCTTTAATTTATTCGTCGTTTGGTTCCTTACAGGTTTCTGGCATGGTGCTGGCTGGAACTTCATCGTATGGGGACTTTTCTTCGCTGTACTTATTATGTTAGAACGAAGTTTCCTACTCAGTTGGCTTGAAAAATTACCAAGCATTGTAAGTCGTATTTACCTTATTTTAATGATTTTAATTAGTTGGGTATTCTTCTCACACGACAGCTTGATGCAAGGCCTTGACTACTTAAAAGTCATGTTCAATTTAGGGGGAACAAGTTTTTCAAGCACGCAGTCACTTTATAGCCTAACAAACTATGGACTCATTCTTGGTATTGGCATCTTATTTGCCACACCACTTATGAATAAATTAAAACAAAAGGCTCCTGACATAGTCCTTTACCTCTTTTATGTAGGAATTCTCGTACTTAGTACAGCTTACCTTGTGGATTCAACTTTTAATCCATTTTTATACTTTAGATTTTAGGAGATTTGCTATGAAATTAAAAATTGCTATGGGCGCTACCCTAGTAGCCTATGTCTTTGGCTTCTTCGCTCTTCAAGTCTTTGCAACGGATAAAACCTTCTCAGAACTTGAAAATCGTGACTTAGCTTCAGCACCAACCTTCACTAAAAAAGCTTTCTTAAGCGGCAGTTATGGTGAAGACTTTGAAAAATATATTGCTGACCAATTTCCACTGCGTAATAACTTTATAAGCCTTAAAGCTTATAGTGAGCTGGCTCTTCAAAAAAAAGATAATAACGGTGTCTTTATCGGTCGTGATCATTACTTTTTACAAGACTTTGCGGGCCCAGATACTACACTACTTGATAAAAATGCAGCTTATATTAATGAATTTGCTAAAAATTTCAATGTCTATATGATGCTTTCACCGACTTCAACTAAGGTGCTTTCTTATAAATTACCTGCTTATGCAGTACCTTATGATGAGGGTACTTATATTCATGATTTCTATAGACAACTTTCAAATGATGTGTATAAAATTAATGTCTTAGATACTTTATTAGATAAAAATACAGAAGACATCTACTATAAAACAGACCATCACTGGACAACGCTTGGTGCCTACTATGCTTACACGGAATTTGCCAAGTCTGCTGGTTTTACACCACTTAGTCTGAATGACTTTAATATCATTGACGCTAGTTCAGAGTTTTATGGGACGCTTTTCTCAAAGGGTAACTTTACCTTTGCAAAACCTGATACCATCCAAATCTTTGAGCCAAAAGAAAAAGTAGACGTTGAAGTCACTTATGTTGCAACTAATACTATCTCAAATAGTTTATATGCCTACAGCCACTTAGACACAAAAGATAAATACAGCGTCTTCTTAGATGGCAACCATCCACTTATTACGATTAAAACAGGCATTAAAAATGGTAAAAAATTATTAGTCATTAAAGATTCTTATGCCAATAGCTTAGTGCCATTTTTAACAAATCACTATGAAGAAATTCATATTATGGATCTTAGACTTTTAAATATGCCAATTACAACTTATGCAACTCAAAACGGCATTAAAGATGTATTATTCCTTTATAATGTACATGGTTTTAATACAGAAGCTAAATATAGCTTATTATCTAAATAAAAAAGCTAATAGGTTCCTGCACTATACACACAAAGTGCGGCAGCCTATTAGCTTTTTATAACGTTTTATACCTTTTTAGATTACTTTTTAGATTACTTTTTAGATTACTTTTTAGATTACTTTTTAGATTACTCTTTAGATTGTTTTTTAGATTAATAGTTATTTTGCTCTCATATATACAGTTACTTCTCTGCGATTGTGCGTTAGATTCTTAATCATAATAATCTCAAATTTCTCTTTTAAAATATTCACAGCGTCATATATACGCTTTTCCTCATCCTTGAAAGGCAGTTTAAGTGTCAAAATACATTCCCCACCTTTTATAATCTTATGATGTAAATTACATATAACCCTTGCTGCAATGACTGCATCTACGTTCATATCACAGGTTACTAGGTTAAACTGATGTACAAAGTTTATGTTTTCTACATGAGCTCTATAATGAGTAATATTTTTATTTCCTTTTAAATCTTCATGCAGTTCTCCTGGATCCACTGCATCTACATGAAAACCATAATCTGCAAGGACCTTCGTCCAGCCCCCTGGCGCGGCACCTATATCCAAGGCATAGCCTTCCCCCTTAACTTTTATCTTAAATTTGCTAATAGCTTCCTTTAACTTATTTTCAGCACGTGATATTTCTGCTGTTTCTTTACCGAGAACGCGATATTCATCACTTTGAAAGTTCAAATTATCCTCAGCCTTGGAATAACCTATGTAACAATAGTTTCTATTGATGAAAATAGAAATGATGTTGATATCATAATTGATAATCATGCTATCTGAAAATATTGGAATACTGCCTCTTTCCTCATAGTACTCCCCTATGAATACTTCTATATGCTTGGCATTATAATCCATAGTCCCTCTTATGATTCGTGCCTGTACAGAAAAGTATTCATTTGCCCGTAAGTTGCAAATAGATTGCACACCACTAAGCATCATCTCAAGATCTTTTTCTCGCTCATTTGCTAATGTCATTTCATAAGCCACGGGCATTATATGTCTTATGAATATAGGCTGACTCTTTTTAAGTGCTTCTATAAATAGATTACCATTCATTTTAGTAGATATAAGCGTAAATTCCACCCTAATATGCGTCAAAACAGCCTCCGGATCTACCTTCTTAATTTCTTCTATTGCATTATTTCTAAACTCAGTAAAATATGTCATGATGTACTGCATTTCATATTCGCCTCTTTCGTCTAATTATCTGGCTTAAACATTTATCCGCTTACATTTCCATCCATTAGCCTATTTGCCATGCCTTGCAAAATATTAGTCTAATTTGCATAATAGGCCTTCAATCTTTTTATCTATTCTAATCTTACTAGAATAAATCCGATTTCTGCTTTAGAGGCTCAACTTTCCACAGATAGCTGTTTCAGCTGGATTTTTATCCACATAATCCACTATAATTTTCACACTTTTATTAAATATTATCAAGTTTTTAGTTTTATATTTTATCTCTATTTTATCTCTATTTTATCTCTGTCTTATCACTATGAAAATTTATTTCTCATTTAGAAATCTAACAGCCACCTTTGTGCCCACAGATAAAGCAACTAACATCACGTTATCTGTGGAGATAGAAAAGTTAAAGACCTAACTTTCCTACTCTATAAAAAATGCCACGAAACTATTTAACACGTTTCGTGGCATTTCTTATAACTCTATTTATGGTTTATACACTATAATTTTAATAACAATCTTTACCTAAGTATTTTGCATTTGAACCAAGTTCTGCTTCTATGCGTAATAATTGATTGTATTTAGCAACACGTTCACTCCGACTTGGCGCACCTGTTTTAATTTGTCCTGCATTTATAGCAACAGCTAAATCTGCTATTGTGGTATCCTCTGTTTCACCTGAACGATGAGAAACAACAGCGCGATATCCCGCCTTGTGGGCCATATTAATAGCTGCTAATGTTTCACTTAATGAACCAATTTGATTTAATTTAATTAGAATACTATTTCCGCAACCAATTTCAATACCTTTTGCTAAGCGTGTTGTATTCGTTACAAATAAATCATCTCCAACTAATTGAACTGATTTGCCTAACTCAGCTGTAAGCTTTTCCCACCCATTCCAATCTTCTTCATCAAGTGCATCTTCTATAGAGCGAATAGGATAACGTTTGCATAAATCTGCCCAAAATGCTATTAATTCATCTGTAGTATAAGTTTTTTGTGATTTTGGAAGTAAATAGCCACTTTCAGCTTTCCACTCACTAGATGCTGCATCAATTGCTAATGCAAAGTCTGTACCTGGTTCATAGCCAGCAGCTTTAATGGCTTCTAAAATAAGCTCAATAGCTTCTTCATCTGATTCTAAGTTAGGTGCAAATCCACCTTCATCTCCAACAGCTGTAGATAACCCTTTTCCTTTAAGAATTTTAGCTAGGTTATGAAAAACTTCTGCACACCAGCGTAACGCTTCTTTAAAAGAAGGTGCCCCTATCGGCATAATCATAAACTCCTGAATATCTACATTATTGGCAGCATGGGCACCACCATTTAAAATATTCATCATTGGTACTGGTAATGTATTTGCATTAATCCCACCAATAAAACGATAAAGTGGTAAACCAAGTGCTTGTGCGCCTGCTTTACTTGCTGCTAAAGAAACAGCTAAGATTGCATTTGCACCTAATTTAGATTTATCAGTTGTGCCATCTAAAGCAATCATCTTTTCATCAATAGCTGCAATATTTGTTACATCCATACCGTAAAGAGCTGGTGCAATAATCTCATTGATATTGGCTACTGCTTTTTCTGTTCCTTTTCCTAAATATCTCTTTTCATCTTGATCACGTAATTCTAATGCTTCAAAAATTCCTGTTGAAGCCCCACTTGGTGCTGCACCAATGCCAACTACACCATTTACTAATGTTACAACAGCTTCAACAGTTGGATTTCCTCTAGAATCAAGAATTTCTCTTCCTACTACAGATTCAATATAATATTTTGTCATTTCCTTTCCCTCTTTCTTATGTATGTTAAATTAATCTAAACATAAAGTGGAGTCGGGCAAACTCCCACAGCTTGCCCAACCACATGAAGTAGTGATGATTGCTCATCAGTTGTATTGTTAAGATAATGATATATTATCAGACAATCTCAGCTTTGTCAATGATAACAATTATCATTATTAATTTTATTATTTTCAATTAAATATTCGCATAAAAAAAGCTACTCTCTATAAGAATAGCTTTTTTTATGCCCTTAATATACTTTACTTTTCAATTTCATATGGCCAGCTCATAATACCACCCATATCATATAAATTTGTATATCCCATATGTTCTAAAATAGCGCCAGCAGTTAAAGTTCTTACACCACTTCTACAATAGTAGTAAATTGGCTGATCAAAATCTGGTGCCACTTCTTCAATGCGCATTTCTAATTCTGGCAATGGAATATGAATACAGCCTGGAATATGGCCCTCCTCATATTCTGCTCTTGAACGAATATCAATTAAAATGATTTCCTTATTTGTATCTAAATTAGCTTTTGCTTCTTGTACATTTAATTTTTCTATACTCATATTATTTCTCCTAAGTTATCTCCCCTTTTACTCTACCTAGCTTCCCCATTAAAGTCAATCTTTAAAACTTAAGAGCGTCTGTTTCATTTCCCATTTTAGTATCATTTATTGGATAAGTTTTTATACGTTGTAAAAAATAATACACCTGCTACAAAAATAAGAACGGACATACTCAAACTCATCATAAGCCTATTTAATAGCACAACTACAATTCTTACCCCGCCAATAAACATAAGTAAATAGCTTGCATACAACAACAATTTCATATAAATTTCTTTATTTTCCATAGCAACCCTTCCTCACTAAAACATTATAAATGACTTAATATTTCTTTGACTGCATTTACAAATTCCTATGGTGCATCTAGATATGGATTGTGTCCTGTTTCTTATATATATTATATTTTCATTAGGATAGAACAGTGCTCTCAAATAAAAATACCTTTCGATTTATAGATATGACTTTTCTATAATGCGAAAGGTATTTTTTATCTAAACTATTAAAATCTATTGCTTTCTAATCTCTTAATGGCACTAGGGGTTCCTTCCCCTCTTCGACCACATGCATAACTCCCCACATACCTGATTCAACGTCCCATGTAATATTGGCAGATTGATACATATAATCGCCTGCTTGACCTATTCCCGCTGTTGCACCACCTAACATTTCTCTCTTATAACTATCTCCTATAGTTATTGCACCTTCTGTACCTATAATTGGTGAATTAATATTTTCACTTTCACTATGGCAAGCATGTTCATGCAGATAAAAACTCGTTGCCCTTGGTTTATCTGCTGCCATAAGCAACTTGAAGGTAATTGGATCACCTGGGTTTGCATAAAATATTGGTGTTGCTATATCTGATAAATCTCCTGGAATTGAAGAAAATACATCGCCTATATTAGGGTTAAGCAATAACCTATTATAAAATGGCTCACTTCTAAGGTTATATCCTTTCATACCTTGATCCTCTGTATCAAATTCATCACCATCTGGTGCGATTTCAGGATTAAAGAAAAACTTAGGAAGGATTTCTCCATTTTTATCCTCCATATAAATACCATTTTGTACAAGTAATACGAACTGTCTGTAATCTGGTAAAAATGGATTAGCTATAATAAGCTGTTCTCCCCATCGTGTTCTCTTACCCGTAAAAGGATTATAATATTTTGAACCCATTTCTGATAAACTTACAGCACCAAATAAACCATGTTTTCTGTGATTCATCACATCTCCCATATCTACCACAATAGCCTGCGTAGTAGTCTCAGGATAAAACCATCTATAGGTAATAGACTCACATACACCTATTGTTTGATCTGGATTAAAGCCTACAGTTGCGCCATCCGAACCAAGTACATCATATTCCGCTCCCTGACTATTCATAGAAACTCTCGGACTATAAGGCCAAGGTTTCTGTACGGGTACTTCAGGAAACTGAGGAACATCTAATTCTTTAGGCATCAGATTCACAAGTGTAAGTTCGATACCTTCTCCTGCATTAGCTGTAATAATAAAAGGTTCTGGTTCTTTGCTGCCACTCATAACTGCTACCGCATCCTTATAATCTACAAATACCATACCATATGGATCGTTATCTCCAAATTGATTGTAATTAATCTTCTTCTGAACTGCTGCTACATGATACTTTCTAACCTTAGTTCCTTTCGGGAATGGATGTCCTGGTGATGTTGCCTTAGGTGGAGGGCTTCCTGTCTTTTCTGGTAAAGGTGTTCTCCTTGGTGGTAAAAGTGGCCTATCGCCAAGCGGATATAAGCTAGGCATAAATGTGCCTCTTACTCTAGTAATTCCCCAAACACCTAACCATAAGTCATCCATACCACCAGAATAATAAAGTACATCAAAGTCTCTCTCATCACTTAAGCTATCTAATGAAAATTCAAAGGTAAATGTTTCTGAAATACCTATATGCTGTTCTTGTACAATTGGGGAATCTACATCTGTTCTATCTCTATGCCACATATAACGATTAAAGTTAATTGCATGAGATTCCTCATGGGCCCCATCGATTAATCTTACTCTTACAGGATCTCCTGCATAGCCTTCAAATACAGGTGTCCACGGATCTCCATGTACATATGAACTAAATACATAAGCCGGGTCTCCGCCTCGAATTTGGAATGGTGCACTACGATAATTAAAGGCGACAATACCCATATCCTCCATCATACCTGGTTCATCTGGTGGATTAAGCGGATTATTATCATCATAAGCTGGTACCCAGTCGTGTACAGCTAAACAAAATTCCCTAAAATCAGGACTAAATGGATTCTTAATAACAGCCTGTGTCCCAGCTTCAATAGGTTCTCCTGTATGCGAGTCAAAAAACTTAGAGCCTTCTGATTCTATAATCGCACCCCCGAATAAACCGTGAAGCTGTACAGAATTTGCAAAAAGGTGATCATGGAAGAAACAAACCTTCAATTCAACATCTGCATACCATCTATAAATAACCGTCTGTTCATGTGCCGTACCTGTCATATAGTTCCAGCCCGTATTGGCTCCATCAGAAGATAACACATCAAACTTTACAAAGTGTACGTGTGTAGATGCAAATAAGGTATGGATAAGAAGCTGAAAGGCATTAGGTCCTAATTCTTCTGGAAACTTATTTGTAAAATGAATTTCTATACATTCTCCTGCCAGTGCTCTAATGAATAGTGGTTCTGGATTTTTAAGCCCCTTCATAACTGCTTCTTCATCTTTTGCTAATACATAGAATCTGCCCTCAGGATCATGCCAATTGGCTTCATTATAAACAATATCTCGCTGAATACCTACAATATCATATCGCCGTATCGGTGCACCTGGCGGACAGGGATTTACAAATAATGCACCTTCTTTAAAATCATCTACTAATGCATTCTGTTCTAATGGCGTAATTGGAAAATCTCTATCAAATCCAATGGGTGGTACTGGACTTCTGCAACCCACTTTGCCAGGAATAAAAAATGGGAAGCCAGGACGCTCTGCTGTAGGTTTTGGCGGACATGGCCTATCTGGAAGTGGCATCAATCTCGTAACTGGTGTGCCATCCGGATAGCAGCGATTGCCTTCTTCAAGGACATCATGAATACGTTGAATTCCCCACATGCCTTCGTCAAAATGAGGATATAAATGGCAGTGATAAATAACATCTCCATAGGCTTTCTGCAAACTTCCTGCACCATATAAGATATCAAATCCAATCGTTTCACCTGGACTTAATGCACGTGAGTCATTTAAAAAGGATTCTTGTACACTAGGCTCTGATAACCATTGCTGTAAGTGCAAATGGAAAATATGCGTTTCTTTAACGCCGCCATGAATAGCATACCATCTTACAGGGTCACCCTTATAGCATCTAGGAAGAATGGTAGGTGGTGGATCACCAAAAACCCATGAATCATGGTGTACCTCTTCGCCTTCACAGAAAGGACATACGACCCCCTCCATAATAAGATTCATTCTATTACGCATAGGTTCTGCACGGTAATTTATAGAGTGTGTCATCGCCGCAAAGCCTGTCATGGGATCTACTGGTGTTTCACCAAATCGATTTTTAACGGCCGCTTCATCATGAAAAATAGTTACAAACTCTCTAAAATCAGGTCTAAATGGATGATGTATATCTGCAAAAACACCACTCTTAAGTGGACATCCTGTCTGTGGATCTGTCCATGTACTACCCGGTGCCTCTACCACAATAGCACCAAATAATCCATGTATATTGCTTCCGATTTCTGAACTTAAAGCATTTCCCAAATCACTAAAATGAAAGGCTCCTTGAATTTCTGCTTCCCATCTATAAACAATTGTTTTATTAGGTTGTGCTAGTGTACTTACATTACCGCCTACAAAAGCCCCATTAGATTGCTGCACTTTGTAAGGCAAAGCCTTGACATTTATGGATGCCGCAAAACACAGCTCATTCGTAAAGCTAATTTCTACTGTATCTCCTTCATGGACACGTATAACTAAGGGTTGCACTAAATCAACGTAGGTTCCTGGACATCTTCTTATAGCATCTTTTACTTTTTCCTTATTTTCATCTAAAACATACATAAGACCATTCGGGTCCACATCACCATATTTATTATAGACAATAGGAACTTGAATGGCTGATATATCAAAATGTCTAACCATTATTTCTTGCCCCCTGTCTAATTAATCGCTGGCATCTGGCCCGGTACCTCTTCTACAAAAAAAGCTGAAATCTGATCTAATTGAATTGTAAAAACACGATTCTTTAATGGTGCAGGTACACCAAACTCACTTAATACATAGATTTGACTAGGATCTGCATCTTGTAAGGTGCCTACAACAAAAAATGGAAAAGCTTCTGTCATAACAAGTATTTTATTTCCGATGCCTGCTGATAACTTATTTAATAATGAACTTCTCACAGTTTCTTCCTCCTCTTAATAAAGTGAAAACCTAATATTATAATCAAATGGTGTAAACCATACTACATTCACTAATGGAATAATAAGTTCTGTCGGAAAGATGTACTCTGGCGCATTGCTCATCTTAATATTTACTTTTGTAAGCACAACATATTCATCTGTTACCTCTGCTACTTGTGCACATAGAATAGGTCTAAATACTTGATTGAGTATATTCAATTGATTAGCATCTAAGACAATTAATAAGACTTCATTTAAATATGCTCTTAGTTCATTAGCTAAGTCTTCTCGCGTAAATCTATTAGTTGTCTTCACACTCGTACACTCTTTTTTCTGATGCGCTTTTCTATTTTTACTTACAGGTCCTACTGACATAATCAATCCCCCTATTTATTAATGCTCATGCACATTATGATCCTTGTAAAATTTTAACTCCCCTGCTATAACTTCTCCTTCAATATTAATAGGCGCCCCCTGTAAATCTGTTGCATAAACATATATTTGTGCCCCTTTATCTACATGCTGATGTTGAAGTGTAAATAAAATACTTTGTGTTGATCCGTCCTCTTTAAATAAGGCAACGCCATAATGTTCTCCATCACCTTCAAAATATTTTAATGCCTCTACATTCACCATAGTTATACCGTTTATCTCACTAGTCAGTTGTATTTTTCCCTTATATACTTGCATCTCACGCTCTATTAATACAGTAAAATTCATTCTAGTACCACTTCTTCTATCTAGTATAGTGCCCCCTCCCTCTATAAGCGTTTCATGATGACTCATCCTCGGCACATTACAAACCTCAGGTGCGCATACAGGTGAAAATACACCATTGCACATAGAATTATCAATATACGAAATAGCCGGCTGTGGACATCCTGTATCCAATGTCCCACATTGTTGATTCATTTGCAAACTACATACCTGCCTCTCTTTTGCTCTTCTATATCGCTTCTTTTCATTCGCCTGGGTGTGAGTTTCCATTTACACCTCATCCTCTCTTATATTAATACAGCTTGTTGCACTATTATCATATGCTTGGGCATATATTTTGGGCATATATTTTGGGCATATATTTTGGGCATATATCTTGCGACTATATATCTATTCATTTTTTATCTATTCTAAAATTCCTTTACAAATTTATTAATATTTTATATAATATTTAATAACTTACCGGGGTGTGGCCTAGCTGGTAAGGCGCTAGACTGGGGGTCTAGAGATCGCGTGTTCAAGTCACGTCACTCCGATTAGCTTTAAAGTATTTAAAACGCAAAGAAAGCCTAGCTTCCACTTAATTGTAGCTGCTAGGCCTTTTTCTACTTATTGCAACAATTAATCTGAGTCGTATCTAACTGCCTCAAAATTAACTTAATATACATCTTTAATGTATCAATACTATGTGCAAAGCTCTCTTGTACTTGCTGATAACTGACTGGTTTTATATTAGGATTGCCTTCTAAACCAGCATCATAATCTGTGATAACTGATATATTCAAATAACACATTCCTAATTCCCTTGCCAAATAGCATTCAGGATATTGTGTCATATTAATAGTATCTCCGCCTATCAATTTATAAAATCTACTTTCTGCCTTTGTTGAGAACATCGGTCCTTCTATTACTATCATAGTTCCCTGTTTATGTACTGTTATTCCCATTTCATTTCCAACCTTTATTGCTAACTCTCGTAAAGCTTCACAATATGGTTGCGCCATTGATATATGCTCTACCCCTTCTATGCGAAAGGTATTATCTCGTTTGTGCGTAAAATTTATATATTGATCTGTAATTACAAAATCTCCTATCTTCATTTTTTCATTTAAACTTCCACATGCGGTTGGTGCAATAATCCATTTCACTCCTAATTCTTTTAATGCAGCTAAGTTTGCTTTATATGGAATATTATGTGGTGCATATTGATGTTGCTTGCCATGTCTAGGAATAAAAGCTATCTTTTTGCCTTCAAATGTTCCTATAGCTATCTTATCACTTGCTTTTCCATAATGTGTATCTATACTTACTTCTTCCATATGTTCAAAGAACTCATAAAATCCAGAACCACCTATTATGCCAATGTCAACCATACAAAATCCCCTTCTTATTTAGTATTTTTATATCTCTTGTAACGCTCCTATATATTCCTCTAAATAACTCTCTATGTCATTTTTAAGATAGACATCATTAGCATACTGTACTTTTAATGTACACTGCTCACCATAATCAAAAATTCTTAATACAAATATGTATTCTATTTCCCCATAATCTGCACTATATGCAAAGTCCCATATTCTATCTTCTCCTTTAAAGTTATTCATAAGCTTTTGATAATCAAAAACTACATATACGATAGGTATATCCTTATACTTCTGTCCCAATTCAACTACGTCATATCGTCCTGAATTCTGTCTAATTTCTTCAATATCATCTTTTACTCTTGATATAGTTTGTAATAAACTCTCTTCTTTATTATAAAAATTATAATATACAAACTTAGTAAAGAATCCTATAGTATTAGCTTTTTTAAGCCTTCCTCTTCCATCATTAAATAAACCTATAGTAATCTTTTCTTCACCGCTCCTTCTAGCTAAATTTCTCATAAAAACAGCTAATAAAGTAATATATTCTGACACATGATATACCTTACAAAATTCTCTTATTTTTATAAGCAATGTGTTCTCCATTACATTTATGACATTCTTATATACCCTATTAAGCTTAAATCCTTCTATCTTCTTATCTCTAATATCATAACCAACTGGTGAGATATTATTAACATATACCTTACATTTTTCTTCTTCCTCTATGTCATCTATTCCTATCATCTTTGACTGTTGGCGCATATATCCTATAAAAGGAGTACCAATTCTTTTAGGATATACCTTTTTTAAATAACGTGTTTCTAATTCATCCATAAATAAATAAAATGATAAATAGTCAAATACAGCATGGTGTATACTTAACATAAGTATTTCGCGCTTATCCTTTTTCAATATCTGGTATTCTATTAATATCTGATTTTTTATATCAACTAAACTTTGAATACACATCAGATCCTCAAGGGCTACGCTATTTACTTCTCTTATTACTCCCAAAAATTTTGCTTCTTCTCCTAAACGCACCCAATATTTCTTGCCTCTAGACTCAAACTTCAACTTAAAGGCATCATTATTATTTATCGTTTCCTTAAATGCCTGTTCAAATCGCTCATAATCTAATGGCTGAACCAATGGTATTAAATATCTCATTATATTCAGTTTTTTCTCATTGCCATTAACTCGCATTTGCTGTTCTATATTTAATAAATGCTCTTGAAATGTTAAACATCTCACCTTTTTATTGCTCTGTACCTCAATCTCATCAGTCTTATACGCTCTTTTTCTTTTGATTACATCTGCAATTTCTCTTAATGTCATTGTTTCTTTAACTTCTAAAATTGATATTCCTAAATGCCACTGTTGTTCTATTTTATCTAACAATTTAATAAGACTTAGTGAATCTCCTCCTAACAGCATAAAGTTTTCTATAGGTTGAGGTGCCTCCACATTCAATATATCTTGTACACTTTCTAAAATAAATTGTTCCTCTTCATTTCTAACTACTTCTTTATCTATACTACGTAAAAAATTTAATTTATAGCTTTTAAGTGCCTCCACATCTACCTTTCCATTTATATTTTTAGGAAAACTTTCTACAGGAACATATAATGCCGGAATCATATAATGTGGTAGAAAAGAACTTAATTCCTCACTAATCCTAGCAGCACTTATATTAGGCTGCCTTACTTGAATATATGCTACTATCATATTTTTATCTTCATTTTGTCTTACTAAAACTTTAGCCCCCTCTATATAGGCTAAACGCTCTAAAGCTTGTTCGATTTCACCTAACTCAACACGATACCCTCTAATTTTAACTTGTTTATCTTTCCTTCCAATATAAACTACATTTCCATTCTTTCCCCATCTACCTAAATCACCTGTCTTATACATCAGGCAACCATCTGCTAATATATCTGGCAAAAATGCCTGTTCTGTTAAATCTTTATTATTAATATATCCCAGTCCTACACAATCCCCTGCTATATATATTTCTCCACACTCATTAGCTTTTACCATTTCTTGCTTCTCATTTAAAATATAAATTCTAATATTATTCATTGGCTTTCCAATAAAAACTTGTGGTTCTTCTTTGATTATCTGTTGATCTAAATAATAAGTTGTCGCTTCCACGCAGCACTCTGTTGGTCCATAAATATTAGTAATCCGTCCTAAAGGATGATACTTAAAATATGTCGCTACGCTTTTATTCGGCAATACTTCTCCTCCTACCACAAAATGTCTTAACATACAATTTGTCTTTTCTTTTATCAATATATTATTAATCATATTTAAAAGAACAGGTGTCCCATCACTAATATCAATTTTATTAGTCTCAAAAAATTCTAGTACCTTCTTTGCATCTCTGTTCCATCCTTCAGGTAAAATATAAAGCGTATGTCCAAATAATAATGAAGGATATATTTGTTGTGCCGACATATCAAATACGAAAGTAGCTACCACACCTATATTTAATCTTTTTTCAGGATACATATCATAAATTTCTTTTTTTAAGCCCCAGACCATATTTAAAATGTTTTTATGGGTTATCTGTGCACCTTTAGGCTTTCCTGTTGAACCCGATGTGTACATAATGTATGCACGTGTTAAAGGCTCAATATTAACTTCTTCCTTTTTGCTACTGTTCATCTTGCCTTCTATTATTGCATTATACTCCCATTCTTTCACTTCTTTAAGTGACATATTGTTTATCTTCTTATGCGTAACAAATCCATCTGCCTTAGCATTCATTAACATATATTCTATACGTTCAACAGGGTATATTACATCTAATGGTATGTATGTATATCCTGCCTTTAAGACACCTACTAATGTTACAATATATTCTATAGAACGTGGTAACAATATACCTATCACACCATTTTTAGCTCCTATCTCCTGCCTTAAGCTATACGCAACTCTTTCTGAAAGCTCATCTAATTCTAAGTATGTTACTTGCTTATCTTCACATACAATAGCTACTTCATTTCTCTTACTTTCTACTTGCTCTCTAAATAAATCTACAATATTACGTTCTTTGGGATAGTATCCACTATGACTGTAGCATTCCAATAATTGTTGTTTAGAATTAATATTCGTATATGTACATGCTAAATCAAAATTTATTACCTTTTTCTTCTCCTTTATAGCTAACAAAATAAGTCCTACTAAATCTGCTTCTTTTCTCTTAGGGTTTATCGGTACGTTTTTAATCTCTGAAAAAAATTGCCCATGGAAGATAATAGAACCAGTCCCTAATAAATCATTTTCTATATGTGTTGGCTTCTCTATAAGATTTGAAATATTGCCATTGGAATCTAATATCACGGCATAATTATTTTTAATAGCTTCCTCATTCTTAGTATGAAGTGTCCCTAAGATTATGTCATATGATTCATCATAATATTTCTCTATCATCTCTTTATACTTTGGTTTCTTAAAGTATTCATCTCCCAAACTTAAAAAGACATCTTCCTCCTTGACCTTTTCATAACATAATGCTATAGCTGCTAATATTCCCCTTGCTTCCTGTTGTATGAGATATTCGATTTGAATTTTATCTTTATAAACACTTAATTCCTTCTGTATTTCCTCTTCTGTGCTACTTATTACCACAATAATTTTATTAATTTCTCTACATTCCAATAAGTTCTCTACAGTTTGTGCAATAATAGTTTTTCCCTCAATAGGTAATATACACTTATTATTTTTACCAGTAATCTTTTTTATCCTTGTTCCGTTTCCTGCAGCCAATATTAGTCCTATCATAGGTATTCCCCCCTACTTTTTGTCATGCACTCATTTACCCGTTTTCATATACTGTTCAATAATAGATATTACAGATTGTGTCTTATATGTCTGCTCTAATTCTTGTTTTACTCTTTCAACTCCTTGTTGATAAATATCATCTTGCTCTATTGTTTTTATTGCCTGTAATAATTCCTCTGGATCAAATGGATAGTTCTTTAATAAAATACCCGCTTTAGCCTTTTCTACGGCTCTTCCTACTTGATAACAATGATAATTATATGGATATATAATCATTGGTGTGCCACAAAATATTGCTTCTCTCACCCCTGTTATCCCACCATGACAAACCATTATCTTTGCCTTAGTTAATATATCTATTTGATTGATAAACTCATTTATCATTACATTCTTAGGTAACTCATCTTCATTGTATTTTAATAATTGATATTGTGCTTTTCCTCCACTTGATACCTCTATTTGCTCATCAGTACTTTTCAAACAACATATCATTTTTCTTAGTACATTAAGTTCCTCTTGATTTTGTACCGTTCCTCTCGTTACATAAATTAAATTTTTGTCCTTACTTGGCGCCTTTACTTCTAAATGAAATCCACAATATTTATGGGATGCATCTAGTTCATTACTAGCAATTTGAAGCATGGGTGAGGCAAGAGCAATACTTAGATTAGGTATATGTTTGCTCCTCTTTCCTACAATGGCACTATATCTATCTGTTAATTCTCTTGCTAATTTTTTCTTATGTAAAATAATTTGTTCGATATTAATTTCTTTATTTATTGCTTTTACCACTACATTATTTAAATAATCTCTATATGTTTTGTTGTACTTATCCATACTATCCCATGTAGCAGCTTCTATTGAAAAGTATGGTATATTCAATTTCTCCCCAAATACACTTCCCCAATTTGCCACAGAATCATACAAAATACATTCTGGCTTAAAGGCTTTCACTTCATCTATATGGGAATTATACACAGCTGATATGAGCTCTACATTAGCACGAATTGCCTGACTTCTTATTCCTCTTGAAATATCTAATTGAAATGGCCCTAACTGTTTATCTTCTTGAATATTAGCTGGCAACCTATAAAATTCCTCTACTTGATTAGTATAATATTTTACTTGTATATTTAGCCCTTCAAACATATGTTGAAACTTAGGGGTAGTATAGCAAATAACCTTATTATTAGACTCACTTAATTGTTTTAATAAATTTATATTAGGATTCATATGTCCATATAAGGGAAGCATAAAATAAATTATCTTATCCACACTCTCAACCTCCACTTTATTAGACTACTTGCTTATCTTCTCTGTAAATTTTTTTAATTTCACTCTCCGGAATCCAAAAGAATATATTTTTAGACTTTATAGGATATAAGAAAAAGCCGTCTTCTCTGTGCCATTCATCAATAATACTCTCTTCCCTTGCTCCTCTAAAAGAAGCACCATTATTTAGCTTTACTAATATACTCTGGTCAGTAATTTCCTCTGGAGCTTGTGAATCTTGTATTTCATTGTAAATGTCATTTCGCCCATTAGAATATATAATTCTATAAATATCACTTTTCCTAAAGAAAACACATACCTCAGATTTTACACTAGGCCTTAAACCAATGAATTCATTTGATTCCCCTTCAAATATAACTTCACCTGAATAACTAATTAAATGACTGTTCGTAACCACTATTCTATCCATATTTTTCTCCTTATCTTATCTGCATAAGTAGTCTTGCTTTATTCCCAAACTCATTAAGCATGTTTAAATCAAATTGGTCTGTCACTACAACTGGATGTAATAAATCTAATTCCTCATACTTATTGGTTAACCACTTCATACCTAATTCTTCTAAACGTTCATATTGTTCTGTTCCTGGAAAAGGTGTATTAAATGAATAATATATCTCTATCTTCCCAAAATGTTTACTGTACATTCTCTCCATAAAACTTAATGTATCATTCATAGTTTCCTTTGTATCACAATAATGACCAAAAATAAAACTTAAGGCAACTCTTACGCCTGTCCCTACTGAAAAATCAATCAGTTCTTCTGCTTGCTCTATATTCATTTGCTTATGTATTTTATTTAGAACATCTTGATTGCCACTTTCTATCCCATATTGTAAACGTTGACATCCCCTTTCCACCATTTCTTTTACCAGTTCACCATTTCCATATAAAGCATCTACTCTAGATTCACATCTCCACTTATACTGAAGTTTTGATTCTTTAATTAATTCCACATATCTTCTCACTCTTTTTACAAATGCAGTAAATGTATCATCAATATAGTATACTTCCTTATCCCACCCAGCCTCAGTTAAAGCTAGTAACGTCTCCATAAAAACATTTTCTATATCCCTAATGCGATATCTTGCACCGGCCATTTTAGGTGCTGCACAATAAATACATTTTCCAGGACAACCACGGCTAGAACTTATCGTTACGAAATATGATTCTAGAGCACGTTGTATGTATTTTCTCTTTATAAGTGGCAATACATCCAAGTCTTTCATTGGTTTTCTATCTTCATTCTTAATTTCTGTCTTTTCATCTTGTTTATAAGTAAGCCCCTCTATCTCACTATAACTTATAAGTTTTTCATTTGTTCTAATAGCTTCTGCAAGTTCTAAACTGGCGGATTCTCCTTCACCTCGTAATATAAAATCAATGCCCTTTAGTTTCACATCCTGTGCTAATGAAACATGTGCTCCTCCTACTGCAATCTTAGTCATAGGGCGTTTTCTTTTAATATACTTACATAGCTTCAAACACTCATTAAAGTTTTCTGTATATGCTGAAATTCCCACATATATAGGATTTAATTCCTCTATTTTGTCAATAATATCTTGTCCTGATACAATAGTGACTGATTGATCTATTATTTCCACATGGTATCCATGCATCTCTAAATATGTACCTATTGACATAACCCCTAACGGTGGTAAATATAAATTATCTGCTGCATCTCTATTTTTTACATTTGATTTAATAATTAAAAGTACAGAATCCATAATTCCCCTCCTTAATCAATAACTCTTTTATATGCTTGTCCATCCACCATCTACTAATATATTATGCCCTGTAATCATCGTCGCCATTTCGCTAGCTAAAAATAGTACCGCATAAGCTACATCCTCTGGTGTTGCATATCGCTTTAATGGAATTTGATTTAGTGCCTTCCTTTTAAATGCACTTTCTTGTAACATCGCCTTATTGCTTTCGGTAATAACAAATGTAGGTGAAACACAATTAACACGTACATTATATTTTGCCCATTCATATGCTAATGCCTTTGTCATATTAACTATACCGCCTTTACTTGCACAATAAGGTGCTCTTTTAGTATTACCGATCACTCCATGTTGAGAGGCAATACTTACCACATTTCCCTCTCGTCTCAAAAGTGATGCTATTGCAACTTGTTGTGTTAAAAAAAATGTTCCTTTTAGGTTTAAGTCAACTATACTGTCCCATATTTGCTCTGTAACTTGAGTAGCATCACAATAATTATTTGTGCCTGCATTATTAATTAAGATATCTATCTCTCCTTGCTCCTCATTTATTTGTTTGACTACTCTTTCAATCTGTTCATATTTAGTTAAATCCATGCTATAATTGGCAACTTCAACATTGAATTCTGCTTCTAAACTTCCTTTTACTTTTTGTAATTGTTCTTGTTGTATTTCTAAATCTAATAAAACAAGATTTGCACCATGTGCTGCAAATGTATAAGCAATACCTTCCCCTATTCCTCGTGAAGCTCCTGAAATCATTACCTTTTTATTATTAAAATTCATTGTTTTTGTATACACAACCTATCTTCCTTTCTCAAACAATTGCATGACGCCCTTTAAGCTGCCATTCTATAATGATTTGCTGCACACTTGCTTTTTATATTGGTATGAAGAGATTTTACTTTCTTTCTTATTTACTTTCATCATATAAAGCTAAATATACGATTGCTTTCCTTTTTATATAAATTAATATAATAAAGAGTTCGCCTTGCTACATCCCAAATTATAATAAGTATTAACATAATCACTATTGCCATACCATATCTTGGAATAAAGGCTATGATTTTATTACATAATCCCTTCAAACATATAGACCAAAAGAGTGGATAAAATATAAATGCTGCTCCACCATATAATGCTAATAATATTTTTTTATCTTCATTGACTTGAATATTTTTAAAATCTTGTTTTCTAAATAACATTGCCATAAATATTAATATAGACTTATCCATTAGATTATTAACGCCTGCTAAAGCTGCTACAAACCAATAGCCATCCATTTTTACTAATGGCATTAAATTATATATAATAATCCCAATATTAAGGAGGTAATAATATACTAGACCACTAACCTCTATTCCCTTTATAAGTAACAAAAAATATACCCCTAAGACTATATTAGCTAATACAAAATTTATATACACACCAGATAATGCCACAAATGCAGCTTCTCTTCTCTTTTTAAATAAATATATGTCACTTACATCGCAGTAAAAACAAGGAAAAAAGAAGAATAGTACAATCCCCATTCTGCTAATCTTTCCACCATATTTACTGCACACTGTTGCATGGCCTAATTCATGCAATACAATAGTTAAAATTATTGCAATCATCATCAAAATAATATCTAATCCCTTTAAACTTCCTATCTGAGTTATAGACGAATATACGTTCTCAATTTTTAATAATGCAAGAACTATATTAATTACTGCTAATACATTAATTGCGATGACACCCCATACTGTAAATAATGGTCTTATAATAGGACATACTTTATTAAGCACTTTCGTTGGCTCAATATCAACTAAAGGAATATGAGACACATTTTGAATCTTTTTCCTCTTCTTATTTACCTCACTATCCTCTTGTAAAAATCCCCATTCATCAAATTTTTGCATCAATAACTCTTTAGCTTCATTATTTAAATTAAAACTCAACTTAGTATCTATATTTAGTTCCATAGGAGATTGAATGCCTAAAACTTCAAGTAAAAAACTAGTTTCACTAGCACCTAATTTCACATACTTATTAGATAATTCATTTTTAACAATATACTCACGTTCATTAACTTGATTAATTTCTAAATAATTATGTTTCATTTTTCTCTCCTTTTATCATTTTTTACTATAAAGATAAATCGATAAAATGTTATATAGTTATAACATTTTATCGATTTACTGTAATCATCTTATACAATTTTTTATGTTGGAATTGCTGCTAAACCAATAACTGCTGCATAAGCTGCTACACAGCCACCTGCAACTGCTGCGCCAGCTACTACACCATCACAGAAGTCTTTACCAGCACCAAGTTCTTCTGCTTGTTCTAATTCTTCAAATTGAACTAATTTTTCATTCATTCTCCTTCCCTCCTTTCCTATTATTTTTTATACTCTTTTTTATGTCGCAATACCTGCATAAACACAAATTCCAATGATTCCTACACCTACGCAAAAACCTGCAACATAAGCACCATCGCCAAGTTCTTCAACTTGTTCTAATTCTTCAAAACATAACATCTCTGCATTCATTTCGCTCCCCTCCTTCTCTTTGAAAATATGTATGCAAAACCTTTTTAAGGTTATTGCCTGATTAGGTGATTTCTTTAAAAATATATTTATTAATAACATTTGAAAAAACGTCTACTATGTTATCTATCTCTTCATTACTTATTAAGTACGAAGGAAATAAACTAAATCCCAAAGTTCCTACTTCAGTAACAAAAAGATATACCAAAAGACCTCTTTTCTCTAAATTATTCAAACACTCCTCTAAAGCATCTCCTCTAACTCGCTTATTTTGTTTCCCTCTTATTTCTATACCAATCATTAACCCCTTATGCCTAATTTCAAACTCAACAAATCTATTCTTTAATTTATGTTTTAATTGGGCTACGAAATATTCACCTTTTTCAGTTACTCCCTCTATAATTTGTTTATTTTGGGATAAAATCTCCAATGTTTTATATGCTGCTGCGCAGGCTAATGGGTTTCCATTTTGAGTAGAAAAGTGTTCAATATGCGCTTGGTTATTTCTTAACACCTCTATAATTTGAGGACTAATAAGTGTAACTCCCATAGATAAATAACCATTGTTAATTGCTTTTGAAAGGCATAATAAATCCCCTTTTATATTGCTATATTCATAAGCAAACATCTTACCTGTTCTTCCAAATCCAGTTGCTACCTCATCTAAAACTAATAAAACATTATTTTCAGTACATAGTTTTCTCATTAATTCCATAGCTTCTCTAGGAACCTCTAAAATACCACCTGAACCAATTATAGGTTCTATAATTACACCAGCTAATTCCTCTTTATTCGCATCAAAGAATTCCTGAATATTACTTAACCATATCTCTACACTTCGCCATCTATCATAAGGCGTTTTAATCCAAGCCACCCCATCTATTAGGGGCTTATAATCCTCTACTAATGGTGCATCAATCCCACTAATGCTCATTGCCCCATAAGTTGTTCCATGATAAGATAAGTCAAATGCACCTATTTTTCTTCTTTGCCTTCTTCCTATTAAGCTTTGATACTTTCTACATACTTTTATGGCTACTTCTAAAGCTTCTGAGCCACTACATGAATAAATTAGTTTATTAAAATCTCCTTTAAAGTAGCTTATTAACTTTCTTGCATAAGTCAAAGTTATGTCTGCTACACCACTATTCAAATTAGTATAAGCTAGTTTTTCTAACTGCTTCATAATACTATCATTTATGAGCTGATTATTATAGCCTAACGGCATATTCCATAATCCACTAATTGCATCTATATAACGTTTGCCATGCTCATCATATATGTATATCCCCTCACCACGACATAATGTATGAGAATATGTACTATCTACTTTTTGTAATGGCAATATTACTGGACATTCCTCTAACATTCCTACCACCTTCTATTATTTAATAGGTCTATGTAGCAAGTTATATTCAAAGAATTTTGTATACGCTATATCGCAAACTTGCTCTATGATGCTCTTTTCAAGATTAAGTTCCTTAACTAAATAATTATTAATATCCTCTAATTTCCAACGTCTTAATAAGCACTCTGCAATGATAAAAATTTCTTTACTAATTTTATATACTTTATTGGTTACAGGTGACCAAATAGTATGCATTCCTTTGCATTCAGTTAAAAATACATACTTTGCAAAATAAGGAACTTCTTTTCCATATTCTTCACCCTTTGTATATAAAAACATATACTCATTGCTAATATTGATATCTTCAATCTTCACCTTTTCATATCCTTTGCATGATCTAATTATGCCAGGTAATACCTTAGATTCAATTACAAAATCTGATACATAATTCTTTGTCTTCATAATGTCACAGAATCTTTCTTTCATAAAATCAGGTAAATATGCACATCTTGTACAAATTGCCACTGCTGAACAAGTTGTACACTGGCGTCTACTTATTTCTTTTTCATAATACATATATGTATTTTGCTTAATGTCAAAATAAGCCTCTTGCATATTACCTACACTTATAGCATTATCAATACAAGGATAAATCTCACCTTCTTGATCCACTCTAAAATGAGGCAATTCTTCAACTTGGCAATAATTCCGACTCATAAATCTACATACATTTTGCAAATTATAATATTGTAGTGGTGAATGAGCTATCTTATTGGTCTCTCTAAATATTTCTGCATCCTCTAGTAATTTATCTAAATCCTCTATCTTCTCAAGTGTTAAAGTTATCATATACTCTTTATCTATCTTCTTCTTTATATCAACCTGTGAATAGGGCATTAGATGATACTTTTTGCCTGTAGCATTAGTAATACCATTCACATTAATCGGCATACCTTCACTAAATGTCACCATATTAATAGGCAACATATGATGCTGCATTAAAATTTCTTTCTTTTCATTTTGAAATGCATCATACCTAATAACTTCTCCAATGCGATTAAAGTGATATTTATCTACTAATTTTGTAGACTTCTCTCCTTCTGCATCATAAATATGAAGTGCACTATTAATACTACAGAATTCATTAAGCTTTAATAGGTTTTCTACTGATACTTGTGCTTTATCCAATACAATATGCTTAGTTGAACCTACTAATGAGACACCTACATATTCACAGGTCTGGCTTATTGTAAAACCTAAAGATAATGCATTGTAATTTTCTGAGTGGTTATCATTTATAAATTCTTTCAATTCATTTCCCAAATCCTCAATCCAGTAATCCCTTAAATCTGTACAATAAAAGCTAGTATCAATATCATTTTTAACCACATACTTCATCATTTTTTTAAAATCTTGTACTGACTTTCTGATAAGGCCATGATTACACCTAATACTTGAAATATTTTGTGGTCTCTTTATACTTATTAACTTCTTAATGTCATCTTCTGTCTTTATATCCAGTTTAAAAAATAATCTTCCATTGTCACTATTATTAATGAAATTACCTACCTCATCTATTGCTATCAACATTTCAAAACTAAATTGACTATATTGAGTGAGTAACTTATTAATAATCTCTTTATAATTAGGATGCTGATTGATTTCCATCGTTAATAGTGGAATACGTAATGCATTAATTCCTTCATACCTTTTATTAATTTCATCTATTTCTTTATAGATTTCATCTACATCACGGTACATATATGTATCTTTTTTCTTTCTTCCTATATATACCCCTACTTCTCCTGCTTTTTCCATAGAAACTATGTTATTTGAATATACTTCTATCCCACCTTCTACCTTATGAATGTCTAATTTCACATCTACATCTAATAAATTCAATATTTCTTGTTCATAATCTCCTGATAATACCTTTACATCCTCTATCTTTATTTCAAAGGGTATATCTGATTCAATTATAAAATATTGATTTATTTCTTCTAACTGATTTATCTCATGAGCAATTGCCATGGATAATTGAACATTTTCCTCATTCACAATATATACTAGATCATCATCTATAGTTGCAAGAATATCATCAGCACACTCCATAACAGATGGTAATTCATCCTCTACATACTGAAATGAGTCAATATTATACTTCTTCATTAGAGCCCTTAACATAGCTCCATTTATATTATTGCTTGTGCGGTATAGCCCATTTTTCCCCTTTTCCAAGTATATTACACATATTCTTCTATCCATTCTAAACTCCTCTGTATTTATTGGATTTTACTTATTGTGTCCTATTAATTACATTAATAAGTTTTTACATTCTTTTAGACATATTTTTATAATTTATAAAAGATAATGCACCAACTACAAAGATAAGTACTGGTAATCCTAAATTGGACATCTCATGACTTATAACAACTACTATAACTCTAATAATCCCTATCGCCATTAATAAATAACTTGCATACAATAATAATTTCATATAAATTTCTTTATCTTCCATGATGTTCCTCCTACCTACTTATTTTTTTAAAATACAAAAATTATATTTCCCCTGTACGTATTCTATTTCATAGGAAGTAAATTTACTTTGCTCAGCCTGCTCACATATCTCCCTCTTTGTCAGGCGTCTTAGCTTTGTATAAGACAAATAATGCTCAATATTTTCTTTAAATACGCTGGCAAAAAAGTTATATGTTATTAACTGATTAACGCTATCAACCTTTGGTTGATACACCACAACATTTAAGTGTCCTTCTTCATCTGTAAAGCTGTACTGTTCTAAAGGCCCCAGACCTATGCCATCTTTATCTACTGATTCTTCATCTAAAAAATCAAAGATAAAACATCCATTAGCTGCTAATACCTCATAGATCCCGTTAAAAAAAGTACTGAGTTCTCCTTTAATAAGACGTATGGTAGTTGCTGGAAAAATAACTACATTATATTTTTCAGGCAAGTTTAGGGCTTGTGCATCTTGATGATAAAGCTTTATATATTTTTTTATCCTCTTATATTGTGTATCTAACCTTCTTTCAAATATTTTTAACATGTCTTCTGATTTTTCCACACCAGTTACATAAAGTTTCTTTTTAGCTAGTGCAATACTTACCCTTCCGCCACCACAACCTAACTCTAATATTGGCGATTGATACTTCATACAGTAGTTTATGTAAAATCTAATATCCTCGTCTCCCATTTCTTTAGTCAATGCATCATAGTAGGATGAAAAATACTCGTTATAAAACTGTAAATCTAATACATTATTTTCTCTGCAACTATCTTTAATCTTTTTAAACATGCCAAAATAATTATTATCCATCGTCTCCCTCCTCTCTCCTTAGCTTTTAAATTTACAACATTCCTAGTTTCATCATAACTATTTCACCAATCTTATTGATTCCTACTTGATAGCCAAAATACATTCCTTCCATAATCATAACTACTAAAATGCTTTTTCCCGTACTTGCTTTTGTTATAATTTTAAAACCAACAATCACTAAACATATAAAACATATGTTATTTAAAGAAATTGTACTTGCCAAAATCCCCATAATCTGGTGTGTCTCTAAATATCCTGCCACAAATAAAGTTTTTAGCGAAAATACTTCTCCTAATACCCCAATTATATTTCCTATAATTAAATCCAAACAATAAATTGCATTTTGGACAACTTCAGCTAATAATACACATGTGCATAGTGGTTGGAATGCTCCTCGTAATTTAAATAAAAGCTTTATCCCACTTAATACTATTGCAGTTATTAAACCTTTAAAAAACAAGCCAAACACTGCCGTAATTGTACTTGTAATCTGAACTAGCCTATACTGCTCTTGCAACTGCGATTCATCTATCCCATACATTCTATAAATTTCATAAATCTGTTCTTTAAATAAAGGATTAAGATATGTTAATACCATAACAATTATGCCAAAAAGTAATAATCCTACTACTGCTACACTCATTCCCTGAGGAGGGTCCTGAGTGAAATTCCACTTCATCATCTTTATGGGAGAGTAAAATAGTTGCATAAAGTTTTTCCACCACGGAATCCTTTCCATTTCTTCTAATATTTTTTCGCGTTCTACTACAGCCCATCCTCCCTCCATCAAATCTTTATGTTGTAAATCTCCTATTCTTTCTTCATGTGAAATCTCAGTATTAGTATTCAATTCTTTTTCCTTTCTCTTTCCTTCCTTTTTATTATATTTTAAATTATTTATAATATATTTTCAATTCATTTTACACAAAAATATATTTCATTTGAAACATTTTTTATATTAAACACATTTTTTTAACAATAGCGCCCAATTTTTTAACTTAAGGATTCATCTTTTTTATTAGTATATTCCAGTCTTATTTCTCACAAAATACTTAGTGTTATAAAATCTTCTATTTCCTTTTATACAGAAAGGTGTTAACAATGAATCAAAAACTTAAAATCTACTTAGTCGTCTTTATGTCATCTATTTTTTTATGTTCAAGCTTACTTTATGCCTCTGAACAAACAGTTACGCCATCAGATATCAAACACTATACTAATGACCTATTATTACTTCAAAACCAAATTTTTTCTCTTGCTCAATATGCTATTTTTCCTACAGATGCTACCAATGCTTATGTACTCGAAAATAGCTTTAATAACATAGACAAATCATTAGACGTCCTTGCTAAAGATATTTATACAGACCTCGTTGCAGTATCTAATCAGTCACCTTATATAAATAATCTTAGATTGCTGCTTAATGCTACTAACTATATGCATAATGCGCTTTATGAATTAAATACCATTTTAAAAAGTACAGATTCTACCGACAAAATGCTTACCTTAGAACGCTACTTTGCATTTAGAATAAATGCTAAAAATACCTTTGCATTAATTTCTTCCTTATTAGCTGACTCTTAAAGCTTAATATTATAGCCTTAAGGTGTATCTATTACTTAAGCACAAGCACTACTATCTATAATATTGTGCTTGTGCTTCAAACATTCCGGCATATGTACCATCCTTAAGTGTTACTAGTTCTTCATGTTTGCCTATTTCTTTAATTTTTCCTTCTTCAAATACATAGATGATATCACAGAATTGACAAGATGATAGCCTATGCGAAATATAGATTGCTGTTTTATTCCCTATTAAATGATTAAACTGACGATAAATATCATATTCTGCAATAGGGTCTAATGCAGCCGTAGGTTCATCCAATATGATAATAGATGCATCTTTATATAACGCTCTTGCAATGGCTAGCTTCTGCTGCTGGCCACCTGAAAGCTCTATCCCATCTTCTTCATATCCTTTAAAGATATATGTATCTTCCCCTTTAGGAAGTCTAGATAGTGTTGTCTTTAACCCCGCCTCTTCAATAATCATATCTAAATTCTTCTTATTCTCGGCATCCTTGCTTTTCACCTGTCCTAGCGTAATATTTTCTTTAGCTGGAAAAGCAAATAGCTGGAAATCTTGAAAAACAACGCTTAATAGCTTTACATATTCATCATAGGCAAAATTTTTAATATTAACGCCATTTAATAAGATTTCACCTTCAGTAGGGTCGTACAACCTGCAAAGTAATTTGATAAATGTGGTCTTTCCTGCACCATTAGGGCCTACAATTGAAATATGTTCTCCTGGATGCAAAATCATATTAATATCTTTTAGCACTTTTTCTTCACTTCGCGGATAGGCAAATGAAACATGTTTAAATTCTACTGTATAAGCCTCACTTATAGGTACTGATTCTTTGCCATGGACAGTAGCATCTGGATACTCCATAAAAACAATAAATTCCTTTGCATAGCATACCTTTTTATATAATTCCTGAATATTAAATATTAGTGACTTTAAACTACCATGCAAACTTTCTCCTGCATTATAGTACATAGAAAAATCACCTAATGTCATCTCTCCTATTAGCGTCTTGTATCCTATTAATAATATTGTTAACAGACTTCTTAAGGTAGATACTATTCCGCTCCCTTCATCATATCCAAGCTGTGCCTCAGACTGTTTTCGCCAGATTTCAATTATGTCCTTGTTATAACTAGCAGCCTTATCCTCCATCATTTTCTCAGCACCATATAGACGAATATCTTTGCCAAAACGAATTTCTTGTAATGTCCAGAATAAATAGCCAAAAACACGATTTCGCTTAGCCATTTCCTTAAAAGACTTCATATCTATTTGATTCACTTTCTTCGTAAAATATCGGTCTAATACTAGAGAAATAGCATAAATGACAATGAGCCAAGGCATACCCATTACTAAAAGTACCCCCACTCCCAATAATGTAATGATGTTCATAATAATACTGCAAAATGCATCTGCCAATCCACATACCCCACCAGAATACCAGTCCATAGCATTCTTAGCTTTCTCCATCTGATCTAATACTTTAGGATTTTCTGTATGTTCAAAGTCCATTGTAATAGCCTTTTCAGAAATCAATCTTGCAAAATAGGGGTCTAATGCATCCTTACATTTATTCTTGGTTTCATTAATAATGTCTTTAAGCATATTAAGTACTGTGTTAAGTCCTACTGTTAAAACTGTATATAATATGAGCCGCTTTACATCCCTACTACCTAAAAGCTCATCAATAATATATTTAGGGAAGATAATATTAATAAATGGTGCAATACCATTTACTACGATATAAGCAAAGTAAATCATATAAAAAGAAGGTCTAAATCTTCCTGCTATCCTAAAAAACACCTTAAGTATATGCACCACATACTTTATAGAAAGCGTTTCTGCATTATTTTTCTTATGATTCATAAACTGCTCCCCCTTCTTTTTCATAATAGTGTGCCTGTACCGCAAACATGCGGGCATAAGCCCCGCCATCTGCTAAAAGAGAAGCATGCGTACCATATTCTATAAGCTGCCCATTTTCAAACATCGCCACATGATCACAAAAACGTGTAGAGGATAAACGGTGTGAAATATAGACTGCACTCTTTCCGCCTATAAGCTTATCAAAATTCTGATACATCCTATATTCTGCTAATGCATCTAAAGCAGCTGTTGGTTCATCCAATATGACAATGGGTGCATTTTTATATAAGGCTCTGGCAAAAGCTAGTTTCTGCTTTTCTCCACCTGATAAATCAATACCTTCTTCGCTAATAATCTTTAAAAGCTGTGTTTTGACCCCCTTAGATAATGCGTCTAGCTTTTCTCCTAGACCAGCCATTTTGAGGCACGCTTCAGCAAAATCTTCTTTTGTCTCTCTTTCTTCTCTCATGGCAACATTTTCAGCAAGGGAAAATGCAAATACCTCTATATTTTGAAAAACAGGTGAAAAAAGTTCATAGTATGCTTTGCGTTCAAATTTCCTAATGTCCGTTCCATTCAAAAGAATTCTACCTTCTGTCGGTTCATATAAGCGACAAAGCAGCTTAATAAATGTGGTTTTTCCTGCACCATTTAATCCTACAACAGCTAATCTCTCCCCTGGCTTAAGTGTAAGGTTTAGATTTTTAAGTGCATAACTTGCCGTATTGGGATACTTAAATGACACATTTTCGAAAACAAACTCATATTGCTCAGCCTTTACAAGTGGTTGTATGTCGCCTATTTCTTGTCCATCCTGAAACTCTAAAAAGCTCCTAAAATCATTAATTTCTCTAGATTGCTCACGCATATCTGTCACACCATTAAAAATACTATATAGGGTATAAAAAAATGTCTGTGCTGTACCTAAATATAGTGAAAAGTCTGCAATACTCATTTCTTTATATAAGACACAATAAATCAAATAGCCATATACTGTGCCTTGCTGGAACAAGATAATAAGTTGATTATAAATGCCACATAGCATCCATCTATTTCTACTCCCTACCATCTTTTTATAAATCTCTCCATGTAAGTGCTCATACTTCTCCATAATCCAACCTTTCATTGAAAAAAGGCGCATATCTTTTCCATAATTAAAGTCTGATACTGTATTTTGCATATAGGCATTTTTTCGCCAATAAGGTGCTAATGGGTCCCAAGTATGTACTTTATCCCATTTCTTAGCTGCATCCATATTCCAAAAATTCAACATCCCTAGTACAACTAATAGCACTACCATCCATGGTGATAAGGTAAATAAAATGCCTATTGAAATAACACTCTTCAAAAGTGTACTCATGCACATTTGAAAAGAACGCATCATTCCCTCTAAACCGTTCGTATTGCCCGTTGTAGCACGCATAGCCTTCTGACAGCTATCCAGTACTTTAGGCATTTCTAAACATTCAAAGTTCATATTTAAGACTTTATGAACTCTCAAAAGCATAAATTTCATCCGACTATCTATATAGCGCCACCAAGTCATATGATTACAATATATATCTAGCAATTTTAAGATTAGCATTACCCCATGTGCCATCAATACTACTGCCAAAAGCTGTTGCCAAGAAACCTTATTTTGAATTTGTTCAATAACTAGTTTCACAGTTACAGTCGGTATAAACGGCAATATTGCAGATGTTATCGTATAAACGATTAATAGTGCTATAAGTGGCTTTTGAAATTGAAATGTTCCTTTCATGGTATACATCATATTTTGAAATACACTATACTCACACTGCTTTGTACTTTTTTCTTTTTTGCCCACGCCCCATTCTCCCCTACTTATTAATTTTTAAAATTGCATCCCTTAACTCTTATATTATCAGAATTTTTTGTTTTTTAAAAGTTCATTTTTTATTTTCTTATTGAGCTATAAAAATGGGGACAGGTCTCTAAAATTACGCTGCTTTAGCAGCAATTTTAGAGACCTGTCCCCATAATTTTATGCTATTGGTGTAAGCATGCCACCACCTGCTAAGATGATTGTTTCGCCATTAAGCCATGCGTTTGCTTCATTGGCTGCATCATAATAAATGTTATAACCATTTGACGTGATATTTGTAAGTGTTTCATCTTCATCTGTGAAGACACTTACATAGCTATTGGCTGTTACATTCCATTTAGAATTGCTATCAAGTACTACTGTTACATTTCCGGTATTTTCATGATTCACAGCACCTGTAAAGTTTGTAGATTCTTGAAGTTTCATATCAATTGTACTAATCGCATCACATATCACATTCCCTTTTAATGTTTGTTGACTTGCATTAAACTGAAGGTCTGCACCATTTTCTCCTGTTTTACCCCAACCATCTTCATTACCTGATGCTTTGACTAAAATGCCGCTACCAAAGTTAAGCGTTGTACTTGTAAGATTAATAACACCCTCTGTATTTGTCACAAAGAACATTGGCGCTGTAGCATAAGTCTTGGAATCCTTTGCAATCGTTAAAGTAGAATTTTTAGCTGTAAATGTGCCTGTCCCGTTATTAGCATCTCCAGACATACTCTGATAAATCATAACCCCTACATCATCACAGCCGCCTCCATTACCTCGGCCAATAGCATATCCAGTGAAATTGACTGTATCAAGAGTAATAGAGTTTTTGCCTTCAATACCAGCAATCATAGACCCCGTTGCAGTACCTTGTGAATTAGTTACGGTAATATTTCCTGTTGAATAAACACATGGTGAGCCATCACCTGTTGTATTTAACTTACTATCTTTTACTGTAACTGTTCCTTCTCCTCTATCTGTGGCGACTGCCGCGCAGTGGGCACCTGCCGTTTGAATAGAGATATTAGAAGCATTGATTGTGCCATTATATGTTGCATCTAATCCTCTTGAATGATCTTTAGTCGTTGTAATACTTGCATTAGAAATATTAACGATTGTCCCCTCTCCTGTTGAGAAAACCGCATTTCCCCCACTGGCAGTTGTTTTAATGGCTACGTTGCTAATATTAGCTGTCGCACCACCATTTACAAGAATGCCTGCATTAGCACCAAAAAAGTCACTTGCTTCTTCTACTGTCATCTCTCCAGAAGCTTTATTTAATGTGGCATCCTTAAGTGTTAAGATTCCCCCACTTGTTACTTTAATAGGTGACTGATTGGAATCTGTTGCTGTAATCTCCTCATTACTAATAGTTTGAGTCGTATCAACTACATAAACACCTGTTGTTTCTACACTGCTGCCACTCTCTACATCAAATCCGCCTTCTCCTGGTTTAGCTGGTGGTACTTCTCCTGGCAATACGCCCTCTGGTAATTCTGGTGGCTGTTCTCCTACTACTGTACTATCTGGTAACTCTGTTGTCTCTTCATCAGTTGCTACTTTAGTCGTTAACTGCATATTTGTGACAGCCTTAGTGGATGTCTTAGTTGTTGCCGCCACTGTAGGCACTGTAAAACTGGCCACTCCCATAGCACCTACTATGCTTAATGTAACTGCTTTATTTGCTACTTCTTCCATTCTTTTTAATAATTTCACTTTAAGGACCTCTTTTCATTATCTATTTTCTGTTCCCCTATTAATGCCTATTATTACGCGCTTAACTTAATCTTACCTTAATAGTTAGAACATTTATTGTTTTATAATAATTAGACAATGTGTTTAAAAGGTGATAGGCCTCTGACTTTATTTTGAATTAACAAAAAAGCCTGCCACGAAACTAATTTCGAAGCAGACTTATCCGCGTAATCTACATTATTTACCAGAGCTGTACCTCTATATTTTCCAGCTTCCAAATATCCTCTTTACTTTTTCTAAACTTATACACACGTTTAAAATCCTTTAAACCTTCATCATCGCCTATATAACCTTCTTCTATGATTAGACGTTCTTTATTCTCTAAGCCTATTTCTTTATTCCCTAAACCTAGTTCTTTATTCTCCAGTTCAGGTCCTTTGTCATCCTTTTTATCATCTTTTGGAATAGGTGGTGGTCCTTCCTTACCTATTGCATCATATTCTTTACGTTCTATAAAAACTTGTATTATTTCTATTCCTTCTTCATTTAGCGTAGGATAATCTACATCTTGTCTCACCTGAATAGGCTCTGTTGTTTCATCACTTACATACTGCTTTAAGATATCCCTTGCATATGGATTAGGATACAATTCTTCTAGCTGCTCCTTTAGTGCATTGTACATCTCTTTTGTTAATGTTTCCTTGATTTTTAATTCATTAATCGGTGCCTCTATTTCTTCTACCAGTTTGGTAGCCTCTTCTCTGTCAAAATTAATGCTTTGTATAACCGCATTTTCTTTTGTTAAATCTATTATTTGTTCTTTGCCACATCCACTGAGTATCGCTATACACATTAATACTATAGCTAACTTTCTCATCTGTATCTCCTTCCAGAATCTTCTTCTTCGCGTCGTCCCCTTATATTATATCGTCTCTTTTCTTCTTTTGAAATATTCTAAACTTAAAAAAGCCATTCATACCAACTCTTTTCTTGGCATGAATGACTTCTTTTCTTAATTTCTATAAGCTTTCATTGTCTCTTATCCTTATACGCTTCTTACATAAAGTCCATCAACTTGAATAACTGTATTGTCTTTTCCTGCCACAATGCAAATATCTACATTCTTCGTTCCCTTTGGAATAGAAAAACATGTACTTGTCATTTCACTACTATTCAAATCTACTATACATTTTCCATCTACCCATATTTGTACAAAGTTATCAGCGCCTAACTGATTATAACCAATTTCTAAAGGTTGTTCTTCCTCTAGGCCTTCATATCCCCATAGCGAGATTCCTTCCCAAGATGTGGGGGTTATAAACTTGATACTATATGCATCTGCACTTTCTAACTGCTTATACCCACTTATAAGATTCCAAGCTTCCTCATTAAACCCTGGCAATAAACTTTGTACCTCCGTACTATCGCCTACTTCTGATTCTTCTACACTATCGCCTGTCTCTGGGACTTCTGGGTTTTCTATATTATCACCCATCTCTGGGGCTTCTGGATTTTCTATACTATCACCGGTCTCTGGCGTTTCTGGTTCTTCTACCTCGGCGCTATTTTCAACAACCCTCAGTGGCATTTCATATTTTGTACCATAAGCCGATGTAATGGTAATAATAACTTCTCCTTCTGCCATGGCCTTAATATTTCCATTCTCACTGACTTTAGCGATACTTCTATCACTTGTCGCAAAAGTCACTGTCTGGTCTGCATAAGTAGATTCTAAGGCAACCTTGAGGAAATGCTTATCCCCTACTTGTATTGTACTAATCTCATTAAGAACTATAATAATCTCCTTAATGTCTTCTGTCTCATCTTCCTCCGGTGGTGTTACTTCTGGTTGCTCTGTTTCTTCGGGTGGTGTCACTTCTGGCTGCTCCGTTTCTTCGGGTGGTGTCACTTCTGGCTGCTCCGTTTCTTCGGGTGGTGTCACTT
>NZ_CEVXFV010000034.1:0-48055 GCF_982396655.1 Cellulosilyticum sp.
GGTGGTGTGAGAGGTCGGATAATCAATTAATGGTTATCCTCCTACTCGATTTTAAGTGTGTGTGGATAAGTGAGCATTATAATTTTCCATCTCCCTCCTTGTGGTCGAAGTCGAGCTAAAATTATAATGCTCACTTATCCACACATAGAGTTAGGGGAAGGGCCGGTAGCCATTTTCATCAAGGGCTTTTTCAGAAGAGTTTGGTGGATACGAGGTTAGAAGAAGGAGAATAGAATAATTTCGTCAAGAGCCTTTTTGAGAGTATAAAAATGATAGGAGCAGAAAGTAGATAAATATATATATAGATGATATAATATTTTGAATAATTAAATGAAAAATAAGGGAGATTTGAATGAAACATAAAAAGGTTATAGGAATGCTCAGTGCTATATTAATTATTTCTGTGGGAGTAAATATAGTAACAGCTAGGCAGCTTGCTAAGCAAAGTAAGATTATTGAGTGTGTAAGTAAAAAAATGTATTATGAAATGGATTATTATATAGAAGAAAGCCTAATATGTTTAGAGACTATATTGATAAATGACAGTGAGAAATTCACAGAATCACTTAAAGAATTGGGGATAAATCTGGAAAAACTATATAGATCTGTTGAAATGTTTAATGATACTGTAGAGAAAGAGATAGATATAAGTGTCATGAAGTCAATTATTTGGGGTATAAATGAAGGATTAGGAGTAGGTACAAGAATCGTACCCATAGGAGCATCAGGAAGTATTTCAAGTCAGGAAAGACGGTTTTTAAACATGCTTTATGAGGATTTAAGGAATATTGATAAAGAGGTTCATAATTTGCAAAATGAATATGATGATGAGAGAGTAGCGGAGGTATTTAAAATGTATTTAGATAGGGATAAATATGAGAACGTGATGGACCCATCTGTGTATAATGCATCTTGTGATTAGCAAAAGCTATTTTTTAAGAGGCATTAAAGCCTGAAAGATAGGTGGGAGAGAAATAGATGAAGAAAATAGGTAAGATTAACATAATGGCGCTTTTGATAATTTTATTATGCATTGTTACAATTGTAAAAACTAGGGTGTTAGAAGTAAAGTCATCAATCAATAATGGTATTATAGCTACTGTGGAAGATGTTCGAGGAGATAAAAACCAATGCATTGTGGAAGTAAGTTTAAGAAAAGAGGATGAAACTGCTTTTGAGGATGGGGATAGAATCTTGATACATAGAATTTCTTCAAAGATGAGTGATTTAGGATGGGATAGCAATATAGATTTGAGTCCGGATAAAAAGAAATTAACGTACGAATTTACAGTTTTTCCAGCATATAAGGGGAAACTTAGAAGATTAGAGCTGACGTTAGATATTCTGATGCAGACTGAAAAAGAAAAAAAGACATTGGATGAAAGCATTTCTGATTTATATGAAGCATATCCACTGGCATATGATTATGAGCAGGAGATTTTCATGATGAATAAGGGTGAAGCTGCTGATGAAATAGAAGCTATTGAAGCAGAAACTGAAAAGGAAGTAGAAGTAGCAGATAAGCTACAGTGATATGTACCAATTGAAGATATTGATAATTTTAGAATTATAGGTGTAGGTTTTAGTGATAATTATGACAGGCAAGTAGTTCAAAATGAAACGAAGAAACAGCTGTTACATATTCGTACAAGTTTAATAGGTGGAGATCAGGGTATTAATAATGAAGCTAGTGTGGAGGGTTTATATAACATGTTGACTGGTGAAACAATAATGTATATTCAAGGTTCTACAACTCCTGAAATAAATACTAGAAATAAAACGATAGAAGAAGGAGGAGGTATAGAGATTAGCGAAAACTATTTTGAGTTAACCAATACAGAAAAGTTAAGTGCTATTAAGCCAGTTATAAGTTATACAAAGCGAAAAGTTATAAACTCAGGAAGATGGACACTAAAGGTTAATGTAAAAGATAATGTAAAGAGCCTGTCAAAGAAAGTGGATTCAGAAATTTAAATCGATGAAGATGAGTTTGAGGCTATAGAAATAGCAGGGGAAAAGCTAAAGCTTGAGGCATAAATACGAGGCAAGCGCATTAGGTACAATGAAAATGGAGTTTTGAGGAGGATGTATGAAGAATAGGAAAAGGGGTTTATTTATTGTAGTGGTAATTCTTTTAATATTAGGAAGTGCTTCTTTGGGTATTAGGAAGTTATTGCAGTTACAAATATGGGACAAAGAAGTAAAAAGTGTCAATGTAGACGGCATAATTGCTACGGTGGAAGAGATTCAAGCAGATAGGCAAAGAGCAATTATTAAAGTTAACTTGAAAAAAGAAGATGGTACACCAATGGATGAGAAAACTAGAGTGGGAATGATAGAGATTTTTTCTAAGCAAGGCATATCAGGATATCATACTAGCATGGCACTAAGTGAGGACCACAAGTCTTTGAATTATACATTTTTAGTAAGCCCACCAATAGAGGAAGAGATGGGAAGCAAAAAAGTATACATATGGCTAAATGGTTTAGTGAGTGTAGAAGAAAAACAACAAGTACTTGATGAAAGTATTTATGATTTATATGAGAAGTTTCCACTAAAAAAGAGTTATGAGGAGGGAGACTCAGAAGGATATATACCTATAGAAGATGTTAATGAATTTAGTATATTGGGTGTAGGCTTTACCAAGAAGAGTAGCATAAGTGAAGAGGTATTTGAAAGTGAGAAACCTATTTTATATATGCGTACTGCGTTTGGTGGGAATAGGCAAACTACAGATAATGAAGCTTGGATTAATGATTTATATAATGAACAAACAGGGGAAACAATTTCAAGTAGGTATGCTTGTTCATTATATGAGACAAAGTATGAGAAGCAAGATAGAGGGGAAAAGGTGCCGGAAGAATTAGAGATTATGGAAAGGTATTATGATTTAACCAGTACAGATGACTTGAAACATATTAAGTCTATTATGAACTATAATATAAAACATCAGGTGGATCATAATAAACGTGCACTTTTCGTAAAAATAAAAGAAAACGTAGCAAGTATTTCTCAGAAGGTAAATGTAGAAGTTAATGTTGAAAATATGCCTTTTAAAATTACAGAAGTGTATATATCATCGTTGGGGGCTACAATTAAAGGAAATGTAATAGGAGAGCAAATTATTGCAGAAGCCATTAATATACCTAGTAGGTTATATATGAAAGATGGCACTTATATAAATTTGGAAACAACATCATATCCAACAGATAGAGTATTCGAGATGGAATATAGATGTGGTGAGGCTATTGATATAGAACAGATTGAATGTATAGAAATAGCAGGGGAACAAGTACAAATCATAAGATAAGCTGAAGATATTTTGAAATAGAGATTAAACATAAAGAGATGTTTAGTAAAAAAAGAGTTTTCCTAGGAAATATTGGCGGATATGGATTTATAGTATAAATAATAGTCTTCCACCTAAAAATAATGTAAAATGGAAGAATGATTTTTATAAAAAGGTTTACAAACTTTGTTTTTAATGGAGGATAAAGTGAAAGATAAATATGCAGCATTTTTACTAGAATGGTTTGACGAAAATAAAAGAGATATGCCGTGGAGAAGGACTTCAGACCCTTATGGCATTTGGGTGTCTGAGGTTATGCTTCAACAGACGCAAGTAGATACAGTCATTCCATATTACATAAAGTTTATGGAGAGATTTCCTACAATTCATGACCTAGCTATAGCTAGCTTAGAAGAAGTACATCATTATTGGCAAGGGCTTGGTTATTATCGAAGAGCTGAGAATTTGCAAAAGGGTGCAAAGCTTATTGATGAAAAATGGGACGGTGTATTTCCGCGTGATCCTAAATTAGTAAAAGATATTCCTAGTATTGGTCCATACACATTGGGGGCTGTATGTAGTATTGCATTTCATATTCCTCTACCTGCTGTAGATGGCAATGTCATGCGTATTTTATCAAGACAGTTTCGTATTTCAGATGATATTGGCGTAGCCAAAAATCGAAAGATTTTCGAAGAGAAAGTCATGGAACTTATGCCAGATGATCCGAATAGATTCAATCAGGCACTTATGGAACTAGGTGCACTTGTATGTACACCTAAAAGTCCAAAATGTGATATTTGTCCAGTACGTACCATTTGTGAAGCACATCGTTATGGCGAAGAAGAAAATTATCCAGTCAAAGAAAAGAAAGTAAAAGTAGGCAAAGAGCAGTATCAGGTAGTCCTCCTCAAAAAAGGTCAAAGATATAGCATGGAAAAACGTCCACAAGAAGGTCTTCTTGCAAATTTATGGGGAACCCCTATGATTGACCACAAGGTGTGGAAGACTTGTGAATTAAATACCTATGAACAAAGAGAGCTTTCAGAGGTTATCCACATCTTTACTCATAAAAAATGGCATATGACCCCAGTGATCATAGGCTGGTCTCAAAAAGCTGAAGCGTTACTTCAAGAAGCCAAAACAAATAACGCGCCACTAGAATATTTCACTCTAGAAGAGATGGAAAACATCCCAGTAGCTACTGCCTTCAAAAAAATAACACAAAAACTATAGAGATATAAAAATAAAAGCTGAGGTATTTAACCACAACTAGCACATACGCGAGAAATTGCCTTGAGTATAAGAACTAGTAATAGGTTAGGTCCCTCAGCTTTTTATATATCTTAATTATTAAAATTTCAACGCGTTTTAGTAGACATTGTAAAAAAGGTATGTGAGAAGATAGCAAAGTATCATATGAGCCCCCATTTTTTACACCTTTATATTCATTATAGTCTCATGAATATTCCATGAAATGACGATAAATTATAAGGGATAAAACACTTAAAATATAAAATATTCTTGAGTAAAAATGGCACCTAGCCAAAAATTAAAAGACAACAAGGAGGAAAGTATATGAGAAGAGTGGTAGCACATATTTTAGTGTGCGTAATGTTTTTAACCACCTTGCAAAATGTAAGTATTTTGAAGGCGGCAGAAAGTAGCCCGTTAGGCTTTGCACTAACTAGGGAAATCTTGAAGGAAGATTCCACAGGACTTAGTGTAGGAGAGCGTGATGACGCCTCTAATGAAAGTGCATTAGTGAAGTTTGAAGCAGGAACAGCAACCAATTATAAATTGGAATATTATATAGAAGCTGTAGAAAGAAATCAAACTGTAACTAAGAAGGTTAGTTTAGATTTTAATAATATTGATAAAACCAATGTTGATTTAGGTGTTACGGTCTCAACTGACGGAAAGGCAGACAATGATAAAATCAGTTATGTAGAGCGTATATTTAATAATGCGAACTTTACATGGGGATATAGTGGCACATCTAATTTAGATGTAGAGAAGGCTGAGAAGAGGTTAGTCTTAGGTACAGGTAGAGACCGTAATGATCAAGAATTTAATATAGAGCTTACAAGCGTTAGAATGACACTTGATGGCAATACACAAGATAATTTAAAGATTAGAGTAAAAGTAATTGGTGAGGATGTTTATGTCTATACGAATGGTATTGCAAAAGGAAACATTACACCATTCAATTTATATTATGATGGTAGTATAGCACCTATTGCATCAGCAGAAATGTTTAATGGACCAAAGAGTTATACAATCACACCAACTCACCTTTATGTAGAAGGCGGGCAGTTAAAAAGCTTAGAAATCATTGAGGATATTACAAAGATTAAACCAGGTTCTGTACCAGGTGTAAAAGTACAGTTTGCGCAAGTTAAAAAAGTTTCAAGTAATAAGTTTGAGTATGTTGATAAAATAACAGGACAAGATAATAGCAAGATTACTTTACAAATTGGGACAAGATATACCATAGGAGATATGAGCAATGCTATTCGTTTAGACTTTAAACCAGAAAATGGTGCAGATGTTAAAATCAATCTTAAAGATACGATAAGTAATGTTGTAAAGGTAGACAATAATACAGTGTCAATGTATTTATCACAAACAAAGGTTGAGGGTGCCGATGTAAGCACTATTAAATGGGATGTTTTAGAGACAAGTACTATTGTAGATGGCTCACTTCAATATGGTAATCAGGCAGAAAAATATTGGCCAACTAATAAAGGTTATACATATTTAGGGTACACATTACATAAGACAAGCAGCAATCAAGTGCAAATTAATATTCAGCCGTATAATATTAAATCACGTGCAACGTATTCTATTTACATATTAAATGATAAAGATACGGAGCGTGGCACACCATCTGTCGTTTATGAATATGACCCAAATAAAACTGAGACAACAAGTATTACAGCCATTGTGCCAGCTCAATCACCAAGTTACTTCCAAGTGGTGGTAAATATTGATGCAAATACATTTGTCTCACAGATGGTATTTTATGATCCAGATGAATTCCCAACAGTACCAGAAACAACACAAATTAAGACAATTGATAATGTATATGTGGTACCAAATGAAAATACACAGATAGAAGGAGCACAGCCTCAAGCAATCGGATTCGATATTGCTTGGACAGCACCTAAAAATGTAGCAAAGCTTCTTAAAGAAGGTAAGCTTTACTATGAATTATTACTTCGTAAAGACCCTAAAGACTATGATCCAATTACTAATACAGGCAATAGTACAGAAGATATCTATGGGACATACTCTAAGATATTTGAAGTATCTTTAGATGATAAAGGACAGGTTATTGTAAAAACAGTAGCAGGTACAGCAGGTAGTGAGGAAAAAAATAAAACACCAGAACTTCGATATAGTGAAGTAAATGAAACATTTACAATGGAAGAAGTTTCACTCATGAACTTTGGGGCACCTAATAATCAGTGGGAAAAGCTTGAGATTAAGGAAAATCACTTAAGTACTGCATCAGGTGGCTATTTAGCTAATGTAGAAGGTACAGCAAAGGATTCATTAGGTAATCGCGTTGTACCAGGCACTTACTATTTATCATTTAGAACAGTACTTGTTTCAAATGATGATGCAATACCAGTTGTTTATAGTGAAGAATCTAATATGGTAGCTGTTTCATTAGATAATACAACAGAGATTGTTCCAGTACCTGGAACGATTACAGGTGAAGATACTAGCAACGAAGATAAAACAGTTATTTCAGAAAAAGTTACAATTAAAAATGTAGATATCAGAAGTTATGTAAAAAGAATGTTAGAACCAGCGCATTTATATTTGTATAAAGATGCTGAAAAAACAACAGGCCGTTATAGCGGTGAATATGAAATTTATCTTTATCAAAAATCAGCACAACTTGCAAGTACAATAGCTGGCGTGGAAAAAGGGACAATTACGCCAATTAAATTAAATAAGGATAGTAATAAAATTAATTTAGATGGTAGTGAAGGATATATTGATAAACTCCGAAGTGGTGGTGTTATTCCAATTACCTTATCAGCAGATGATTTAACAGGACAAGGTAGCGAGGACTTTGAAATTTTAGGACTTGATCCTAATGAAGTGTATTACGTACAGGTACGTATGAAGTTAAATCCATGGAGAAATGATCCATCAGAAGCAGGAACAAAAGATTTCCCAAGCCGCTACTCATTATTTTCTAAGGAATTTACATTTACAACAACGACAACACCTCTTCCACCAAGTGAAGATGATAAGGTACCACCTACACCAGAAAAAATTTGGGTAGTAGAGCAACCTAACAATACAACAGTTACATTAGGTTGGGCACCAGCAGACTTTGAAGAAGATGAAGATGTTTCAAAAACTTATTATGAATTCATTAGAACAGAGCTCGGGCTTGCAGATGATGAAAAGAGTAAAACAATAGAAGATTTAGTTGCAGCAGATGATAAACGTGTAGGTTTCAGATCAGACTCACCGACTACAAGCAATCCACTTATGAGTACTTATACAAGTAAGAATCCTACATGGACGAATTTAACACCAGAACAAGTAGCAAGTAAGTTCCAATTAACAGATAATACATTAAATCCAAATACGGTTTACTACTACTATGTAAGAACAGTATGTATGATTGATGGCAAACCAGTAAAATCTACATGGATTATGGTACCAGTTACAACGGCGCCAGTTTTACCACCTATTAACTTAAAGGTAGAACTTCCAAAGAACTATAGTTATGATGTAACAGATGAAACGGTGATTAGTTTTGATGCGCCAGTGCCATCAGATTCATCAGTACCTACAGATTATGCTTTTGATATTGCAGTACAAGGTGAGATGGATAGTGAATATTCAACAACTAAATATAGTGTTACAAAGCTTACACCAAATACAGGTAGTGATACTTTAACACCAGAGGGATATACACACTTTGTTTATAAGATTACAGGACTCAAACCTAATAAACGTTATTATATTAAGGTAAGAGTTATTGATAAGACCAAACCACTTGTAGATGGCAATACTTATCCAACTTCATTATATTGTGATAAGGTAACAACAAGAACAGAATATGATGAAGACGAAGCTGAAAAAGACAATAAGTATGAAGAGTATCTTAAGAAATTTGATGCAGAGGCAGAAAAGCTTCGCAGAAAGCCTTATTGGGAAGTAGAAGAAGATTATAGTTATAAATATCGCGAAAGTTATATAAAAACAGAGCTTGGGCTTCAAAGTGAGTATGAATTAGTAGTTGGTGATAATGCAAAAGATGCATATTATTATATGCCAGCTAGTTTATTTACAAATGAAAATGCAGCAAATACAACACTTAAAATTACTTTAGGTGAGTATACTGCTAATATTAGACCTTATACATTAACAGAGGACAATGAGCAGATTCAAGATGCCATTGATGCAGTAGCTGAGGACAAAATTGAAGATTATTATGTAGGCATTCGCTTTAAATTATCCAATACAAGTATCAGAATTAACGGCGAATCAGCTGTTTCACCACAGATGACAATTGATATGGAACTTGTGTATATACGAGATAAAGATAGAGATATTGAAGAAAATATTATGAGTGCTTTAAATGAACTCATTGAAAGTGAGAGAAAAACAGTTATTTCTCAGTTAGAAAGAAAAATCTATAATGGTAAAATTGCAGATGACGTTTTAGCAGAAATTATTGAAGAAGCTATGGAAGATATTCAAGAAGACCATATGGAAAAGGTTGAAAGAATATTAAATCGTACAACGAAGAAAGAAATATCAATTAACGAGATTCAAAAATCAATATTACTCGTAGCAAGATTAGATAGTTATGCAGTAAATGCTTACTATTTAATTACAAATTGGACACCAGTAGATAGTTATGCAGTAGGAAATGGCTTTGGAATAGAAGCAAGCAAACTAGGTACATATATTTTGACAGGACAGGCTTCTTTGGTAACTACAATACCAAGCCTAGCACCTTATCAAAGTTTTATTGCAAAGTATAATCTAACAGACTTCTTTACACTTGATAGCTATACGATTAAAACTGCTGCGTCTAAAGAGCAAGTATATGGTGCATTAGCTAGAGTAATAGGTGCCTCAAGAGGAACAGATTATGTTGTCTACTTAAAGAACAATGGTGTAAAAGGTGTAAATAGTATTGGTATGACAAATGCCATTAGACAAGATGAAGCTATTTATCTTATTATGCAAGGGTATGAAAAAGTACATAAACGTTCAGTAAGCAGTATTGCTATTAAAAACAGACAGAGTGTACAAAATATAGGGGCTTTCCAAACACCATATCGCCCATATGTTTATGCAGCTGTAGAACTTAAAATCGTAAGTAACCCAAATTCAAAGGTGGTACCAAGTAAACAAATGAGCATAGAAGAAATCATTGCCATGCTTTATAAAGCACAAGTTTAAAACTTAAGAACCTTAGAAATTTAAGATACCCAAAACTTAAGAACCTTAAAAATTAAGGGGGAGGGAAGCAGATGAAAATTAAAAAGAGAGTGGCAGGTCTATTAGCATTTGCAATGCTATTAGGGAGTACAAATATACTCGGAAACTCACAAGATAGATTGCCACAAGACGGTATTGCACCGATTGTAGTAAGCCATGTGCTTAATACAGGAACAGGAGATATTGTGCCATCGGCACAAATCACATTTAAGCGTGCTACCAATAGTGGCACAAGTAGCAAGCCAGGCGAAACGAATCAACCAGAAGCAGAATACTATAGCTTTATTTTAGATGATATATTTGGAAAGCAAATTGTTTCAGATAGATTTCAAGCAACGAAAGATAAAGAGACTTATGTAGAAAACATTGAAGACCATTTAAATAATGTTAATGAATTTAAAAATGGTAATTTATATAAGGTGACAGTAAGACCAGGACACTTGCATCTTGATGATGAGGGAAGGGAATATGAAGCCCCTCTCTCTAATGCAAGTACAGACCCAGCGAAATATTTCTTAACAGACCTTAATACGATTATGAGAGAAAAAAATGATCAGATTGAAGTTGTGTGGGAGTATATTCCTGGAGCAACATATAAACTTGTTTATATTGACAAGGATACAAATACGAAAGCCGGCGTAGATGGTACAGATGGCAGTGAACAAACAGGCGTTGGGACACAGGTTGTAGTATTATCTGAAGATGACTTAGAGCTTATAACTGAGGGTGGCGTTAAGAAGGTTAAATATATTATCCCAAATACAGTAGCAGGTCAAAAGTATTCAGGTTATGTATTAGTTAACAGTATTTCAAACAGTTTCTTAAAAGACAGATGGGAGAATGTAGGTAAAAATACAGAGAATCCTAAGATTGCACAAGCATCTAGAAGTGTAGGACTTCAAATTACTAATATTGGTAGAAATCGTATTGAACTTAAATGGCAATTAGGTGCATGGGCAGATAACAATACATTAAAGGTAACAAAGGTATATCGTAAGACAGAAGGTGAAACAGCCTATACTTTAATTGGTACATTAAACAATGCCTCTCTTAATCCAAGGGATCCAGGAAAATTTGAGCATGATGAACCTACTAAGAAAAGCAAATATTATGTAGAGTTCATTTTTACAGGACCAAATGGAGATGAATCATTATTTACAACAGAAGAAGAATATGTGCCTTATGAGTTAAGAGAACAACCTCTTAAACCACAAGTACCAACTCCATATTCAGATTCTGTAAAGGATAAAGAAGGATTTGAAAAAAAAGACTATCTTGTAACAGGTGACGATGTAAGTGTTGATAAAATGAAACCTAATACATTTTATATGAAGAGTAAGAACCCGCTTCAAATCCAACTTGTTTGGGATGCACCTAAAAAATCAGATGGTAAAATCGAATATGAGATGAAATATGATATTTGGGTAGCAGAAGATGAAGATATGCTAAATGATGAAGAAGTAGAACCAATTATTAAAGATTTATCAATTGATTCTAATATGCAAGACGATTTAATTTATAAACAAGATAATAAAACGGTTATTGGTTTTAAAACATTATTATCAGAGTATATAACAAGTCAAGGTGATATAAAATCACTTGTATCAAACCAGACATACTATATTAAAATTGTAGCTAAAAGAGACTACAGTGGAACATATAGTATTTCACAACCAACCATTGTTGCTATTACAGTAGATAAAAATGGAGATATTTTCACGCCACCAGTTTTAGCTAAGCCACCACTTAGAATTCAAGAAAATGGTATTGCTGTAGATAGCATTAAAATTGAATGGTTAGAAAAATGGTATGAAATCACTGCAAATAATCCTAATAATTATACAGATGAAGATGAAAGATTCTTTGCAAGATTATGGAATAGTAGAGTATTCACAGGTGGGGCACCTGCTATTAAGTTCCAAGGTGAAGAAGATAAGGAACTTAAAGAACATATTTTAATGACAAAAAAAGATGTAGAAGCTGTTAAGACAATAGTAGGTAACAGTTATAGCAATGATTATAGAGACAGAGAAGTTTCTCTAGGAGAAGACATTAAATATGAAGTAAAAACTTTACTGTATGATGATGTACTTAAGCAAATTAAAGATAAAAATGCGGATGTAAGTACACCAAGCAGCATTACTTTTGAAAAGTGGATTGTAGATAATGAAAGTGATACGGTAGATGGTTGGCGAACAATTACACCAGGCAGCGTAAATCATGGAGATAACTTACCATGGAAAGACTTTAAGGTAGAAGGTTTAGAACCTAATACACGTTATGTCATTTTAGTTAGAGCGTACCGCGTACTTGAAACAGGCCAGAAGCTAACACAAACTTTCCCAAGTTATGTAATAGGTACAACACTTTCTGAATATGAGTCACCAGAAGCAATTCCAACAGTACCAACATTAAACCCAAATGGTGTGACAGATGCATCTGTTTCAGTTTGGTGGACATATAATGAAGATTTTGACTATGAAATTGTTTATAGCAGATTAGAAGATCCTAGTAAGGCAAAAACTTGGGAATTTAAAATCTCTAATGAGCCAGGAGACAAAGATTATGTTGCAAATGGTGGTAAGGCGATTGTAACAATTACAGATTTAATGCCAGATACTACATATAATGTATGGATTCGTGCGAAACAAAAAAAGGGTAGCGAGATTTCTAGCTGGAGTAACCCAGTTACACAAACAACGAATACGATTGAAAATCCTGATCCACCAAGAGGACTAGGACCAGCTGCTTACCAAAGCATTTTAGAAATTGGTCAAGATTTTAAGCCTGTTACAAATGAGTACATTACAGTAGAGTGGCTTAAGGATGTAGAGGACAATGAAGAAACAGAAGCTGCGAATAAAGTGTACTCATATGTATTAGAGTTTGCAGATAATCCAGAGTTCTTAGATGCCTTAACTGTTACAACAGGTGGGAAAGGCGATAACCCAGATAAAGTTGAAATACTAGATAAGACAATGGTGAAATTTTTAGAGCTTGAAGCAAATAGACCATATTATGTAAGAGCTAAAACAGTATTAACATTTACAGACCCAGAAACAAAAAGAGAAATTGTACGAGAATCTGAGTTTACTAAATCCGTAAGAATACTGACTAAGACTTCAGATGACGAGTATGATGGTGGGGAAAATGATAATGTAGTTATTTACCCAGAACCAGTTGAAGAAACTTATAAAGATGATATTTGGACATGGGAAATCGTAGATAGTGCGAAAATCATTACACAGATTCAAGCTAAAAAAGATTATTACTATACAATTAATGTAGAGCTTTACAAAAATAAATATGATGCCAAAGTAAGACGCATCAAAATGGCAAAATCAGTGTTAGATACACTGGCTAACCAAGGTATGGAACTTAGAATCCAAACGAATATTGGTGTGTATGAGATTCCAGCTAAATCACTTAGTTATTACAGTAATATGCATAGCGCCAGCGACAAAGTACAATTTGACCTTACAACAGCTAAGTCTTCTGATATTTATGCATATCAAAGAAGTTATCCTGAAATGCTAGTAAAAGGTGAGCGTTTACAGATTACCTTTAGAGGTGAAAATCGTACAACAGAAGTTAAGAAGTTAGATGGTTATGCAAGAGTTAAATTAAAGTTAGATGCACTTGGTTCATATAACTATAAAGATTTGTATACATATACATATTTATATGACCAAGCTTCTTGGACAAAAGAAAATTATACAGTTGAGACATTAACAAATAGTTATCTAACTTATCGTACAGCCCAATTAGGACTTTATGCAGTATATGAAAAGGCTATTACATCTACTAATAATATTACCTATTTGATGAGTAGATTAAGTAATACCTATAATATAGAAGGTCTAGGTTCAGTTTACTATAGTAAAGATTATGTATATCGTGATCAATATGTTATTTTACTAATGGGTATTGCTCAAAATCAAACAAGCATAAACCTGACACAAAAAGCAAGCAGTGATTTATTAAATAAGGCAAAGACAGCCGGCATTTATGTTAGTAGCAATAGTGGTACAATTACAGAAGAGCAAGCAATAGCAGGTATTGTAAAACTTTATGAAATCAAAAATGGTTATAAAATTAAACCATCGAGCATGAGCTTCTCTAATGTAAGTGCCAACTATCGTGAGGCTGTAAGAAAAGCTTATGCAATAGGCCTTATCACAGATATTAACCCACAAGCAAAAGTCACTTATGGTACATTATGTGATTGGGTAGCACAGGTAGTAGAATAAAATAAAAAATAGAATTAAAAGCAGATTGAATAAAAAATAAGAAAAACCTCCATACTTTAGACATAAAATAAATGGTAAAGTATGGAGGTTTTTCTTATGAAACATATAAAACATATAAAGGATAGAAGCCTTATGTATATTAAAAATATCATTTCTGATAAATGTTACTTGGGTATAATTTTAGTAGCTATTTTATCTATTGCATACATATTTACTTTAGATACCTACGACAGAGGGGAGACACAGGTTGCAAAATTGTATAAAGCAGTAAGTGTAAAGGGCATTAATTATGAACAGATAGAAGTTAATGTAAAAGGTGTTACGGAAAATAGACAACTACCTATAGAAGAAGTCATGGCAAAGGAAAAGGCATGTAATGACGTTTTAAGTCACACGAAGGAATGTTCCAAACTATGTGCAATTATACACCCCGTTAATGGAGAGGTGGAAGTACTTGCACAAGATGATTATATAAGCGCCACCACAAGCAACACGCAAGATATGAGTACTTATACATTAACCATTAAAAGTGAAGAAAGAAATCCTGACACGACTGTTTATAATATGAAGATTCAAGGTCTTCAAGATGTAGCAACTATAGATAATATGCGAAATAAAAGCATAGATCTTTTTAAGGAATGGGATACAAACCCAAATGAAACAATCAGCTTTGTCGGTTATATAGATGGTCAGCTAGATACTGCCCAAAAACAAAATTATAAAACACAAATTTTCAAGTCTTTAAACGGTCGTTTTGTTACATACTATCAAGACGATTACAATCCAACAACTCAGGCATATTATGGCTACACGCCATTAGTCAAAGAATATACTACGACAACTCAAGGTACCAAAACCAACACGCAAGTCACATTCACTTACAATGAAATATTAGATCAAACACAAGTCATCATAGCCTTTCCTTTTTACAATCAACCCTATTAAACAATATAAAATGATTCATAACAATTAAAATAAAAGTATTTGATTAAGGTGGACCTCTTAACATCCGTCGTCTATTTAGCACTCATATATATTTAGTTGCTACATATACTATATTAATGGGATATGGGAGGGGATTGGTGTGCAAAAACTTATTAGGGTAATATGCTTTATAGGGACAAGTTTGTTTTTGATTCCTATTATTATCATATATGGCAGCGGCTATAATAGACAGGACATGTTAGCTCAAATTCAATCAAAGCAGATAAATCAAGATGAAAATGAAGAGACATTATTAGATGAATCGCTTATTATTCCAATTTTAGCTAAGGAGATTTCTTATACATACGAGTATGAAGCAATTAAAGCGCAAGCAGTAGTCATTAGAACATATATGGCAAGACGGGCATTAGGCATGCAAACGAAAAGTGAACTAACAGGTTATACAGAGAAAGAAATGAAAGCATTATGGCAAGATGAATATGAGAGTATATATGAAACATATAAGGAAGCAGTAGAAGAAACTAAAGATGAACTTATTTTATATAATGGACAACCTATACAACCTATTTATCATAAATCAAGTGGAACCTGCACGAGAGATGCAAAAGATGTGTATGGTGTAGAAGTACCTTATCTGGTAAGCGTAGCAAATCAAAATGCAGCCACGAACACTCAGGTTAAAATGAGTAAAGAAGAGATTATTGTAGCACTTAAGAAACAATATCCTCAGTTAATTGCAGATGAGAAAACATTAGAAAATCAGATTCAAATCATTGAGAAGGATGAGGCTGGTTATATAAAGAATATTCAAGTTGGTAATGTGATTCTAGACGGTGAAAGTTTTAGAAATCTATTAGGGCTTGAATCTTGCAATTTTAAAATATATTTATCTGGAGATCAGTTTATTTTTGATGTAGTAGGTAGTGGCAATGGTGTAGGCTTTAGTCAGGACGGTGCCAATGAGCTAGCTAAACAAGGAAAAGGTTATAAAGAAATACTAAATCATTATTATACGGGGATAGAAATAGAAAAATATAGTAATAGTGACAAAAATGATTAAAAAATTTAAATATAATTGAATAATAAGAAAAGACTCTGGCGATAATTAGAACGTCGGAGGTGTAAATAATGAAAATGAACAAAGTTACACAGTTTTTAAAGCAAAATGTATTTTACATTTCAATGGGAATTGTCATCATTGGCGCTCTTGTAGCTGTACTATTCTTACCTAAAGAAGGTAATGTGCCACCAGACTCAAATATTAAAAATGAGCAAGCAGGCGGCAATGTATCAGATGACTATGAGGGTGCACCTATTATCGTTGATGATGCGCTTCCAACGGATGATGCTATGACATCTGAAGAGGAAGCAGTCACAAATGATGAGAGTGTAGCAGTAGACGAAAATAATGAGGCACAAGAAGAAACTCAAGGAGTTAATGAATCAGCTGAAAATGTAACTAGTGATAATTCAGAAGGTACAACATCAGAAATAGCTGATGAAGAGCTCAATACACAAACATTTGCAAGTACTACAGCAGATGAATCTACAGAACCATTTTTTGCGGATGGTGATACATTTGCAGAACCAGTAGAAGGAAGTACAGTTGTTCCTTATACTGATGATAGTACAAAATATTGGTTTAGTGATACACTTAATCAAACAATGCGTACTTATGGTGTTTGTCTTGCAGCTAATGAAGGTGAAGAAGTTAAAGCTGTTGCGAAAGGTATAGTTACTGATATCGTGACAGATTCAAGTACACTAGAAGGCTGGGATATGCCATATGTAGGTAAAGTTATGATTGTAGATTTAGGTAATGGCTATAAAGTAGCTTATGGTTTCCAAGGCGGAACGCCAGATGAGTCACTCAAAGGTCAACTTGTTAATGCTGGAGATATTTTAGGTACAGTAGGTTCTCCAGTAGGTCCATTTGTTGCTGAAGGTGAAAATATCTATTTACAATTAACACATGATGATGAAGTAATTGACCCAACAAACTACTTTGAAGTAGCTCAAAATTAAACAAAATGAAGATATCGCGAAAATTTCACGATATCTTTTTTTGTATTATAAGCAAAATGAGTACTCTTTTCTTTTGTATTCATTTCCTTGTCTAAAAGCTCGCTGGTGTAGCTAGTAGGTTCTAGGTACACCAGCGAGCTATTTCTCGACAACTCCTATTTTTGGTTTTTAAACCTGAATGTACTTTTGAAGAAATTGCTCCCACGTTGGGCGTTTTCATCCTCGAAGTATGGGTGTGGGTAAATTGAATATATATTTTATCGCGACTTCGACCGTAGGGAGGGAGCAGGAAAAATATATATTCAACTTATCCACGCCCTATTTCCCCCAAGTCCAAACGCCCGCACAATTTCTTGCAAAAATAAACGTTAATTTGTAATAACTGGGAAGTGCTATGCATACATATAAATCAAGAGTCGTGTTAAGGGGGACCTTTTCTTGAAAGCGTATATAGAAGAGAGAGCAGTAGAGGCTGCCAAATTTATCATTACTTATAACGCTACGGTAAGAGAAACTGCTAAGAAGTTTGGTATTAGTAAAAGTACAGTTCACAAAGATGTAACTGAGCGACTTGAGAAGATAAATCCAAAGCTTGCTAATGAAGCTAGAAAAGTTTTAGAGCTTAATAAAGCAGAAAGACACTTAAGAGGAGGACTGGCAACTAAAGAAAAGTATTCAACTATTATGAAATAGTTTTGAGAAATGGGGCTATTACATTAATTCTAAATGTAATAGCCTCATAATTATTTTAGGCTAGGAAACACTAAAAAATAAATATAACTTTTATGCAAAGTATAATGAATGATGTTATAATTATTTGAGAGATTACACATATAAGAGATTACAACAAACATATATACACAGTAATGCATATATATGAAATTATGATAGATGAAGGAGAAACTTTATGTTTGGAATGGGCGCTGATATAGGAATAGATTTAGGTACAGCATATGTACTTGTATATGTAAAAGGAAAAGGAATTGTACTACGTGAGCCGTCAGTAGTAGCAGTTAAAGAAAAAACAAATGAAGTAATTGCTGTAGGTGAAGAAGCTAGAGCGATGATAGGAAGAACACCAGCTAATATTAGAACGATTAGACCTTTAAGACAAGGTGTTATTTCGGATTATGATGCAACAGAGGCGATGCTTAGATATTTTATTCAAAAAGCAATTGGTCATAGACTTGTTAAACCAAGAATTGGCGTATGTATTCCAAGTGGTGTAACAGAAGTTGAAAAAAAGGCAGTAGAAGATGCTACAAGACAAGCAGGGGCTAGATTTGTAGATACAATTGAAGAGCCAATTGCAGCGGCTATTGGTGCTGGTATAGATATTTCAAGACCTTGTGGAAGTATGATTGTAGATATCGGTGGTGGAACTGCGGATATAGCTGTTATTTCATTAGGTGGTGCTGTTGTTAAAAGATCACTCAAAATCGCGGGGGACGAATTTGATGATATGATTGTAAAATTCATGAGAAAGAAATATAGCCTTCTTATTGGAGAAAGAACAGCAGAAGAAATAAAAATTAGTGTGGGAAGTGTATATAAAAGAGAAGAACTTGCCGAAATAGAAATAAGAGGTAGAGACTTAGTATCTGGACTTCCTAAAAATGTAACAGTTAACTCAGAAGAAATAAGAGAAGCATTAGCAGATAGTGTAACAGGTATTATTGATGGTATTCGTGCTGTTTTAGAAGAAACGCCACCAGAACTTGCTTCAGATATTTCTGATAGAGGAATTGTTCTTACTGGAGGCGGAAGCCTTATTTATGGACTGGATAAGTTGATTACAGAAGCTACTGGCATTAATACAGTTATTGCAGATGATGCTATGAGCTGTGTAGCCATAGGAACTGGAATGTGGGTTGACTATAGATATGCTAAAGGGCATAGACAAGCGTAGAAAAACCGTAAAAAGTTAACAAATGATAGTTAGAAATAAAAAGTTAACTATGGAAAAAATAGAGGGAAGAGGAGAAGAAAAGCTTATGATAAAGGGTTTGTATACGGCTGCTACGGGGATGAATGTGCAGTCTAAGAAAATGGATGTAATTTCTAATGACTTAGCTAATGTGAATACTACAGGATATAAGAAAGACACAACGGTCATCACTTCTTTTCAAGAGACACTTATGAAGAGAATTAATGATATGCAACATAATCAGCCTAATAATGGAAGAATAGGTTCTATGTCTTTAGGAGCGAAAGTAGCTGAGGTTTATACTCAGTTTACTCAAGGCTCTGTAAGAAATACTGGAGAAATTACAGATTTAGCAATTCAAGGTGATGGCTTTTTTGTAGTGAATACACCAAATGGTGAGGCATATACACGTGATGGAAACTTTAGTATTAATCAAAATGGTGATTTAGTGACATCAGAAGGCTATAGTGTAATGGGACAAGCTGGCGCTATTAGTTTTGGTGAAGATTTCTTAAGCCAAGGTGGAAATGTTGTTATTAAAGAGAATGGTGAGGTTTACTTAGACTCAGAATATATTGATACATTAGATCTGGCAAACTTTGCAGATACTAGAGCACTAACTAAAATGAATGACAACTTATATAGTAGTACCGCACCAAGAACAGAATTTACAGGTTCACTTATTCAAGGATTTTTAGAGACATCTAATGTAAACTCAGTAACAGCTATGGTCGATATGATTACAGTTTCTAGAACATATGAAGCAAATCAAAAGGTATTACAAACACATGATACGTTATTAGGAAAAGCAGTTAATGATTTAGCTAATGTATAATAAGGGGGATAAGTAAACAATGGTAAGAGGATTATGGACAGCTGCATCTGGTATGACAGCACAACAATTAAACGTAGATACAATCGCAAATAACTTGGCTAACGTAAATACAGTAGGCTATAAAAGGGAGACAACAAACTTTAAAAGTTTATTATATGCAAACTTAGGAACAACAGCAGAGAGAAATAATGTACAGCAACCATCTACATCTCAAGTAGGTCATGGTGTACGTGCGCTTGCAAACTCTCGTAATTATACATCTGGAACACTTACACAAACAGATAATCCTACAGATTTAGCAATTCAAGGGGATGGGTTCTTTGCAATTGATAAAGGTGATGATACTGTAGCGTATACAAAAGATGGTAGTTTTAGAATTTCTATGCTTGCTGATGAAGGTGCCTATGCACTTGTAACTTCTGATGGAAATACAGTACTTAGTACAGAAGATGAATCTATTATTATTGGAACAGATGTACCAATTGATAAGGTGACAATTGGACAAGATGGTTCAGTTTACTACATGGATGAAGATACAAATACAAGAATGGATATTGCTCAAATCAAGATGGTGCAGTTTGCGAATGTACAAGGCCTTGAAGCTATAGGAAATAACTATTATGTAGAAACACCTAATTCAGGAGTACCTCTAGTAGAAGGTGAAGATGAAGGAATTCGAAGAAGTACAATACGTACAGGCTATTTAGAGGGGTCTAACGTACAAGTTGCTGATGAAATGGTTAAGTTAATTGTGGCACAAAGAGCTTATGAACTTAATTCAAAGGCTATTCAAACAGTAGATACAATGCTTCAACAAGCTAATGAACTTAAGCGTTAGTTAGGAGGTTAAGACATGGATATTACAAGTATTCAAAGTGTAGTTGATCTTCAAAAAGATTTAACAGCACAAAATAATAAAGTAGCAAATACCGATTTCAGTGAAACACTTCAAAAAGCTATGGCAGAACAAAATACAGATGAATTAAAAGAAAGCTGTAAAGAAATCGAAAGTTATATGCTTTCTTATGTTTTTAAAAAAATGAAAGATAGTATGTTAACGGGTGAAGGTATTACTGAAAAAGGCGATTATGAAGAGATGTTTGAAGATAGTATGATCGAGGCAATGTGTGAAAATATGGTAGAAGCAGGTGGCATTGGCCTTGCTGATAGCATGTACAAGCAGATGTTAAGTACATATCAAGCACAAAATAATTTAGCTAATGAACAAGCGATGCATACAAGTAGTGTAGACCAAGAAATATAAAAAAATATATAATTGTGTTGACAAAGCTATAGCACGTTGCTATAATGAGTTCAATTGAAAAATTAATAATGAATTTAATAATTCTTATCCAGAGAGGTGGAGGGACAGGGCCCTGTGAAACCCGGCAACCTAGTTTATAGACTAAGGTGCCAATTCCCACGTGTGTTATACATACGTAAGATGAGGATCAATGAACAGATACAAAGGCCTCATTCTTAGAATGAGGTCTTTTTTATTAAGAAAATGACGTGAGTCGTTATGCTTTAGTTTCAGGAATCCTACGAATATTAAGGAGGCTATGAGAAATGGCAAGAAGATTATTTACATCAGAATCAGTAACAGAAGGACATCCAGATAAAATTGCAGACCAAGTGTCAGATGCAGTTTTAGATGCAATTTTTGAGCAAGACCCAAATGCACGTGTAGCTTGTGAAACAGCTCTTACAACAGGACTTGTATTAGTTATGGGAGAGATTACAACTAACTGCTACGTGGATATTAACAAAATCGTTAGAAATACAATCAATGAAATTGGATACAATGCACCAGAATATGGTTTCGATGGACATTCTTGTGGTGTAATCGTTGCACTTGATGAACAATCACCAGATATTGCTATGGGTGTAGATAAAGCCCTTGAAGCTAAAAAAGGTGAAATGACAGAAGAAGCAATTGAAGCAATCGGTGCTGGAGATCAAGGGATGATGTTTGGTTTCGCTTGTGACGAAACACCAGAACTTATGCCAATGCCAATTTCACTTGCTCACAGATTATCAAAAAGATTATCTGAAGTACGTAAAAATGGTACACTTAGCTACTTAAGACCAGATGGTAAAACACAAGTAACAGTAGAATACGATGGGGATAAAGTTGTTAGAATTGATGCAATCGTTGTTTCTACACAACATTCAGAAGAAGTATCTCAAGAACAAATTCACCAAGATATTATGGAACACGTTATTAAACCAATCGTTCCAGCTGAACTTTTAGATGCTGAAACTAAATACTTCATCAATCCAACAGGCCGTTTCGTAATTGGTGGACCAGTTGGTGATGCAGGTCTTACAGGACGTAAAATCATTGTAGATACTTATGGCGGATACGCAAGCCACGGCGGCGGTGCATTCTCTGGAAAAGATCCAACAAAAGTAGACCGTTCAGCAGCTTATGCAGCTAGATATGTGGCTAAAAATATCGTAGCAGCAGGACTTGCTAAAAAATGTGAAATCGAACTTGCATATGCAATCGGTGTAGCAAAACCAGTATCAATCCTTGTAAATACACATGGCACAGGTGTTGTAAGTGATGAAAAACTTGTTGAGCTTGTTGAAAAACACTTCGACCTTAGACCAGCTGGTATTATTAAAATGTTAGACCTTAGAAGACCTATCTACAAACAAACTGCAGCATATGGTCACTTCGGTCGCATCGATGTAGATTTACCATGGGAAAGAACAGATAAAGCAGAAGCTTTAAAAGCTGAAATCTAAAAGAAAAAGGTGGTGACTGAAAATGTCACCGCCTTTTTTATTATTTGGCATACATTGAGGAATAGGAATATTCATAAATTAAATTATGTATATTTTGAATGTTGAAATTATTTGAGAAATAGGATAATATGGGATGGTACTAATATTATAGGGAGGAATATAAGATGAAGAAAAAAGTGTTAGCACTGTTCATGATGGTTTTTACAGCTATTATGATGATTGGATGTAATAAGACAGGAATGAGTTTACTTGATGAGATGCAAAAAATTTATACTTGGGAAGGTGTTGATTCAAAAGCAGATATTGTAGTGGAAGCTCAAGCAGGAGAAGACACAATTAAATTTTATGGCGATGTAACTTCTTATATGAACATGGCTGATAAGGCTATGGAAGGAACTATTACATTTAAGAAGTTAGAAGCAGCAGGGGAAACTATTGATTTAACAAAAGGTGAAAGTGCCATTGCACCTATCAAAATTATTTGCAAAGGGAATCAAACTTACTTTAGTAAATCTTACATAGAAAATATTCTTAAGCTTACAGGGGTAGAGCCTTCTACTTCATTACAAAATGTGTCATCTGAATATATTGGACTAGAATATGCAGCAGCTGACGTAAGTAAAGAAGGTATGAATAAATATATTGATTTAATGAAAAAATTCAATATAGATTTAGATATTACACAAACTGATAGAACTTATACAATGGAAATTTCAGATGAAGAGTTTGTACAATTAGCAAGCGACTTTGTGACTGAACTTTTCAAAAGTGATCTCATGAAAGAAGCTATGTTAACTACAGGAGAAGTTACAGATGCTGATTATGCAGAATTACAAAAAGAATTATCAACTCAAATGACTGCTTTACTTCCAGAATTAAAAACAATGCTTAAAGGAAGTAGTGCAAAAGTAAATTATGCATTTGCAGATGATAGCTATAAAGGAAGCGTAGAAGCTAACTTAGCAATTAATGTAGATGGAGAAAAGGTAAATGTTAAGGTTATAACAACAGCAGAAAGTAAAAAAGTAGCTAAAAAAGATATTACGCTTCCCGCAGATACAAAAGTATATACAATGGAAGAATTCCAAAGCTTACTTGTACCAAATGTAGCTTATCTTGATGAAACAGATTTAGTGGTAAAAGGTAATACTGTATATGTTCCACTTAAAGACACAATGAATCAATTAGATATTGAGGTAAAATATGATTCAAAAACAAAAGCAACATCAGTAGTTATAGATGGTGAAGCAACAAAAGTAACAACAAAAGTTATAAATGGTACATCATATGTAACGCCAGCAACACTTCAAAAGTTAGGCTTCAATTACAGCCTAGACGAAGAGGGTTACGTAATGATTGAACAACTTTACAAATAATTTAAGTACCATATATAACAAAGTCTAAAAATTATATGAACCGGTTATAATCTACATGTAAACTAGATTGTAACCGGTTTGATTTTTATTTGAAAATTTGATGATAGTCTTAGTAGGCTTAAACGAAGTCTTTTGCCTAACACAAATATTGTAAAAAGAGTGAGCATGTGTGAAGAGTGTAGATGGCAGTAATGGGACCACTCGGCGGACCTCTCCATACAATCCCCACCTCTTTTGCACCCCTCCTTATATCTGTGTTATACTTATGGAAAAATGAAAGTAGAGTGGTGAATAAAGTTGAGTGAACAAATTGTCTTAGAAGCAACAGTAGAAGATATTATTTTTCAAAATCAAGAAAATGGCTATACAGTTTGTACAATTGAATATGAAGGTGAAGAGATTTCTTGCGTAGGTGAGATGGCGGGTATTTATGCTGGTGAGGAAGTTAAGATTATAGGCAGTTGGAGTACGCATCCTATCTATGGTAAACAAATAAAAGTAGATCTAATTGAGCGAAGTATGCCAAAGACTGTACAAGGTATGGAAAAATATCTGGCTTCTGGGGTAATTAAAGGTATTGGTGCAAAGACGGCTAAGAAGATAGTGAAGCATTTTGGACTAGATACGTTCCGCATCATTGAAGAGGAACCTTTAGTACTTGCTCAAATTAACGGAATTAGTGAGAAGAAGGCTATTGAGATTGGCGAAGTTTTTCACGCCCAATATGAGTTACGTAAAGCAATGTTGTTCTTGCAAGAGTACAATATTACAGCCACTTTTGCGGTTAAAATTTATAAACAATATAAAGATCAGACGATGGAAGTAGTTAAAAATACACCTTATCGCCTAGTAGATGATATTTTTGGTATTGGGTTCAAAAAGGCTGATGAAATTGCGTATCAAGTAGGGATTGCTAAGGATGATCCACATCGCATTAAAAGTGGTGTGCTTTATATTTTATCTAGCTATTCTAATAATGGACATACTTATGTACCAAAAGGAATTTTAATGGAGGAAGCTATAAAACTTCTTTTGCCAGAGGAGTATAATGCTTATTTGGTTACAGGGACATTTGAACATCCTTTAATTGAAAATGCACTAATTGAATTGACATTTGCTAAGCAAGTTATTATAAAAACATATAATGAAATACCTTGTGTATTTTTATCTTATCTTTATTATAGTGAACAGGCAGTAGCAAGAAAGTTAATTGATTTAGCTAGTCTTTATCAGAAGGATAGCGCACTAGATGTAGAGAAGGAACTAGAACATACTGAAAAGGAATTGGGCATTGAGCTTGTAGAGGAACAAAAAGAAGCGGTGCGTAGTGTACTTTCATATGGCGTAACAGTCATTACTGGAGGGCCTGGCACGGGGAAGACGACTACAATTAATGCGATTTTACACATGCTTGAAAAGGCTGGAGAAGATGTACTTTTAGCCGCACCAACAGGACGTGCAGCAAAGCGTATGAGTGAAGCAACGGGGATGGAAGCACAAACGCTGCATAGACTTTTAGAAATCAACTACATGCGAGATGATAGTAGTAAACAGATGTTTAATAAAAATGAGGATAACCCATTAGAAGCAGATGTCATTATTGTGGATGAAATGTCTATGGTAGATATTACTCTTATGAATGCTCTTATGAAGGCGGTAGTAGAGGGGCAACGTCTTATTTTAATTGGAGATGCAGATCAGTTGCCTTCAGTAGGAGCGGGCAATGTACTCAAGGATATTATAAAAAGTGGACGTATTCATGTGGTAAGGCTTATTCAAATCTTTAGACAAGCCTCTAAAAGTGCTATCGTTATGAATGCCCATCGTATTAATAAAGGTGAGTATCCAGTGGCAAATGAAAAAGGCACCGATTTCTTCTTTATGAAACGCGGAGCACAAGATGAAGTTAAAGCAACGATTATTGAACTCATTAAAACGAGACTCCCTAAATATCAAGGTTTTGATAGCTTAAAGGATATTCAGGTTTTAGCGCCTATGCGAAAGGGAATTGTAGGAGTGAATGAACTAAATAAAGCCATTCAACAAGCTATCAATCCGTTCCATGAGTTGAAGCCAGAAAAAGAGTATCGCGGTGTAATCTTTAGAGAAGGCGACAAGGTGATGCAGATTAAGAATAACTATAATACACCTTGGAAAGTGCTGGGTAAAACAGGGATGCCTATAGAAGAAGGAACTGGTGTATTCAACGGTGACTGCGGAATTATTACAAGTATTAAGGATGAAATGGAAATTCTGGTCGTAACATTTGATGACCAGAAGGTTGTAGAGTATGAATTTAGCCAGCTAGATGAATTAGAGCTTGCTTATGCAGTAACTATCCACAAATCACAGGGAAGTGAGTATCCCGTTGTGATTATTCCGGTGCATAGTGGGCCACCTATGCTTTTAAATCGTAACTTATTATATACAGCAGTTACACGTGCTAAGAAATTAGTAGTAGGTGTAGGACTTGAAACAACATTACAAAAGATGGTTGATAATAATAGAGAGATAGAGCGATATTCCAGCTTGGGGTTACACCTTTCACAAATGTTATAAGGGTAGGAAAAGGTGAAAAGTGAAGGGCGGAAGATTGTAGATAATAAGCGTTAAAATAATAGTTAAAATAGGGGAAATGAATATAGGAAGTGATAAGAAATGTATAAACAGTTTGAGGTTATTAATAAGCTAAAAGAACTTATTTACCCTAGAAAGTGTCCCCTTTGTAGAACTATTTTAGATGAAAAAGAAACTGGAGTTTTGTGTGAAAAGTGTGAGGCTTATGTTTTGAAGGAACATATATGCCTTAGATGTGGGCGTCCATATGATATGGGGCAGGAGAGATGTTTGTTTTGTGAAAATCTGGAATTGCCTTATATAGAACGAATTATTGCCTTGTTTCCCTACAAGGAAGTTTGCCGAGAAGCAGTGTTAAGGTGGAAGTATAAGGGGATTAGGAAGTATGGAAAAAGCTTTGCTAGCCTATTTGTACATGATATAGAGATATTAGAGAAAATAAGTGTAGATGCACTTATTCCCGTACCTTTGGCACCTACTAGGCTGAAAAAGAGAGGATTTAATCAATCACTTGATTTAGCAAACGAAATCAGTAACTTGTCAGGGATCCCTGTGTATGATTGTCTAAAGCGTATGAAAAATACGAAACCACAATCTCAGTGCAGTAGAGAAGAACGATTAAAAAATATTGTAGGGAGTATAGTACTTAAAGGAGCAACAATGGACTATCCCGAGTTAAAGCAAGTGGCGATTATTGACGATATATATACAACGGGCGCTACAGTTAGAGAGTGCATAAGAGTAGTACAAAAAAACTTACGCTTAAAAAATACAAATATTATTCTGCTTATTGTATGTATAGGCGTATAGAAATAAAATATTTAAGAGGGGGCATAAAAATGGAAGTAAAGGTTTGTATGCGTTGTAAAAAGATGTTTCAGTACATCACAGGACCTTCTATTTGTCCTAAGTGTAGACAAATAGAGGAAGAACAATTTCAAAAGGTGAAGGAATACTTAAGAGAAAATCCAGGAGCTGCAATGAATGTAGTAAGTGAAGAAACAAGTGTACCTGTAAAACTCATTCAAAGCTTCTTGAAACAAGGACGCTTAGAAGTTGTACCGGGTTCACCTATGATGATTCAATGTGAAAAATGTGGCGCACCTATTGTAACAGGTAAATATTGCAATAAGTGTAAAGCAGAACTAGTAGGAGAGTTATCTGCTGTGGCTAGTGAAATAACACGTGCCAAAGATGCAAATTCTGAACATCACAACGAAAAGATGCGATTCTTAAAATCAGATCGTATAAGATGATTAAATGACTTCACATAGCTATAACATAATGAATAACTAAATTTTATAAAAGTGAAATCATTAGAAGAAACCAATCTACCAGCATGTATATTTCAGGTTTTTAGTTGGTTTCTCTATATAATGTAGAAAAATATAATGTAGAACAACATATAAATGATATATAAAAGGGGATATTACATTAGAAACACTTAATGTAATATCCCCTTTTATATATGGCATAGTAACAAAAAGTGTCCCTCCCAAGTCGCCATCTAAAACAGAATTTTAACTCATACTAATCATGGTGACCTACACTTTTACGTAATTTGAAATTTGGGTTAAAGAAGGCCCAGGAATAGACGATATAATATACAGAAGTACAATAAGCAGTAAAGGAGCGGTGAATATGAGAATAGATGCAATTCATAAAATATATGAGACATATAAAGCAAATGGTGTATCAAATACTAAAAAGGTAAATAAGGCAACAAGTAAAGACGAAGTAGCTTTATCAGATACAGCAAAAGATTTTCAAACAATATATAAAGCATTAGCAGAAGTGCCAGATGTAAGAGAGGATAAAGTACAGGCGATTAAACAGCAAATGGCAAGTGGTACTTATAATGTAAAAGCATCAGAAGTGGCAGAAAAGATTTTATCTAAAATTGATCTTAGAGGATAGAAGCATATGGCAGGAATAGTATATGAACTTATGGACGTTTTAGACGCACAGGTTGAATGTTATGAAGGATTAAATACACTCGCCAAGTATAAAGAGCAAGCCATAGTAGAAAAGAACTTACAGCTTTTAGAGGAAGTCACAGGGACGGAAGAGCAGTTTGTAGGTAGACTAGGTGTATTAGATAAAAAGCGCGAAGTGTTAATGAAGGATATTGCCATGGTAACTGGTATGAATTCTAAGGAAGTAACGCTTACGACTATAGCTGCTAAGTTAAGTGCACAAGAGGAAGTAAGTAGTAAGCTTACTTCCTTAAGAGATAAGATTAAATCAGAACTTACAACGCTTAAGAGACAAAGCGACTTAAATAAGGAGCTTTTAAATCAGTCTTTAGAATTTGTGGATTTCATGATTAATGCTATTGGAAGTACCAAGGGATATGTTCATGTAGGAAATTATGGCAAACCAGGAGCAGATCAAATGGTAGAAAGACAACAAAGTGTATTTGACCATAAACAGTAATAGATTATATATGGGTGAGATAAATATATAAGGGAGCAAAGGAGAGAAACCATGTCATCAATTTCGAGTTTAGGAAAGATGGTATCTGGCCTTAATGCAGCGCAAAAGGGCTTACAGGTTACAGGACAGAATATATCAAACGTTAATACAAAAGGATATACAAGACAACAACTTTTACAACACGACACAGGCTATTTAACCATTGGGACAAATGCTGGTTATGCAATGCAAGTAGGTCTCGGTGTATCTTGTACAGAAATTAGACAAATAAGAGATGAGCTTGCAGATAAAAGATTACGTAATGAAAGTTCAATACTTGGTTACTATCAGAATATGACATCAGCAAGTCAGGAAATCGAAGCACTTTTTGACGAACCTTATGGAGACACATTAAGTGATATGATTAATGATTTTTGGGCACAGACTCAAAAATTAAATACAGCACCAGATGGTGTAGAAGAGCGTTTGAGTTTTATCAAGTCAGCTAAAGTACTTATTGGTAAAATAAATGACGTATCTAATGGGCTTTCAGCTTATCAAACACAAGTCAATAAACAAGTAGAAAGCTCAGTAAGCAAGGTTAATGAGTTGATATTACAAATTAAAGATTACAATGAAATGATTGCAAAAGCAGAAATTAATGGTGATAATGCCAATGATTATCGCGATCAAAGAAATTTATTATTAGATGAGTTATCTACATATGGTAAGGTTGACTACTATGAGGAAGCAGATAGCAGATTATTAGTTAAATTTGAAGGACATATCGTTATCAATAAGAAATTTACTAATACATTAGAGTTAAAACAGACGGAAGAAGGTAGTCCATTTAATAAACCTATTTGGTCAGATACTAAAACTGATGTTTATGATATGACCAAAGAATCAAATTCAGCTAATGGCAACGATACAGGTTCGTTAAAGGCCCTTCTTTTAGTACGTGGTGACAATTATGTTACAGCGGACACATCGTGGGATGATGTTGCACTGAATGATAATTTTAGTGTAGATAAGTCTGGTAATAGCTATATGATTCCAAAGTATCAAAAGCTCTTAAATGACTTTGCTAACAAACTAGTGAATATGGTAAATGAAGCGTTTGATGGCACTGGTATAGGTTTTCATGAAGGACAAGCTGGTGTACCTGTATTTGTACTTGCTGATGTACCATCAGATTTAGTTAAACCAGCAGCCGATGCTTCAGAAGAAGAATGGGCAGCCTATAATGAAAGATATAATGCCTTACTTATACCTGGTAATATTCAGGTAAATCCAGAACTCTTAGAGTCAGGTGGATACAATAAGTTAGGAACTGTAAGTGGCGACCCAGAAAATGCTGGAGATAACACTAAGATTACAGAATTTCTAGCTAAATGGGAAGAAAATATTGAGTGGTATCAAAATGACGGCAAGACAGCACCATTATCTAAAACAGTAAATCTGACTAATTTTTATTCTGAGTTTGTTACAGATATGGGGACAGATAGTTCTTTATATAGAATCAAAGCAAATGAAAAGAATACAAGTGTACTCAATATTGAAAATGAAAGACAGGCTATGGGTGGCGTTTCACAAGATGAGGAATTTGCAAATATGCTTAAATACCAATATGCCTATAATGCTTCGGCACGTATGATTACCATGTTAGATGGCATGCTAGATACAATTATCAATAAATTATAGAGAGAAGGGGAAAGCGGATGGCGTTTTTCGAATTTAATATTGCAATGAGTGGCTTGTTTGCAGCTCAAAGAGGTTTACAAGTGACTTCAAACAACATTACAAATGCGACGACTACTGGTTATTCAAGACAACAGTTAAGTCAAACAGCTTCAACTCCTCTTAGCGGCATAGGCGTAGGGATGACAGGAACAGGGGTTTCTACAACTGGAATCACAAGAGTAAGGGATTCATACATTGATTCTAAACTATGGACACAAAGTGCTAAGCTAGGAGAGTACAATATCAAAGTGACACAAAACTCACTTATTGAAGGCGTATTTGGAGAGCCAAGTGATAGTGGATTCACAGCAGTTTTTAATGACTTATTTAATGCAATTAGTAATTTAAGTAAGGAACCTGGTTCGGGTGAAGCTAAAGTAGCTTTAAAAGAAGAAATTGTAAGCTTTACAAAGTACTATAATAATATTTCAAGCTCTCTTGCACAATATCAGCAAGATTTAAATTACGAGTTAAAAGCAACGGTAGAGGAAGTAAATACATTAGCAGCACGTATTCAGAACCTAAATAAACAAATTTTTGAATCTGAGATGTTTGGTGATGATGCCAATAGCTTTAGAGATGAGAGAGATTTATGCATCGATAGACTCTCACAAATTGTTAATGTAGAAGCAACTGAATATGAAGAAAATATCAATGGTCAGACAGTTAAGAAATTCAAAGTAAGAATTGCTGGTCAAACATTGGTTGACCATACCCAGATGAATACATTATCTTTGGAAGTTAGAGGGCAAACAGAGAAGAATATAGATTCTATGGTAAAAGAATTAAGTGACCTTTACAATCAAAAAGGTGATGCGACATTAACTGCAGAGCAAGTTGCTGCAATTGATAAAGAAATCTCTGCAATTAATGAAAAGTTAAAGAAGCTTAGTGATGACATTAAAATTGGTGCGAATGGTAGCGTTACTTATGGAAAGACCGAGCTTCTCAAAGTAAATGGTGATTATACAACAGAGATTCAAAGTGCTGGAACTGGTAAACAAAATGCAGAGGACATCGATGATTTATATGACATTGTATGGAGCAGTGGGATGTCTTTCAATATGACAGATGATAATTTATCAGGAGAATTAAAAGGCATTATTGATATGCGTGATGGTTGTGGTTCTGGTGCGGATGTAACCTATAATGGAATTCCATATTATGTGCAGCGTTTAGATACATATGTAAGACAGTTTGCTAAAACAATGAATGAACAATACAGTATGGATGAAAACGGCTATATTGAAATAGATACGCTCACAGTAGGTGGCAGTAACGTAAGCTTTATTGAAAAAGATAAAGATGGTAACATTATTGCTTGTTATGATGAAGATAAAAATAAACTTAACTTAAGTACAGATGAGCTGAAAGAAGTAAGTGAAGAGTATACAACTAAATATAAACTCTTTACCTATAAAACAGGCAATACAAAAGGTGAGCCAACGAGTGGGGACGACCTTAAAGGTGGCGATTATAGTAAATTAACAGCAGCTAATTTTAGTATTTCAGAAGAAATCTATTCAGATATTAGTAATATGCGTACAACTTATAATGAAGAGGACACTTCAGATACAAACTTTATGCTTAAGTTACTGGATCAAAAAAGTAATAAAAAGATGTTTAAAGAAGGGGATCCAAAGGATTATATGATTGCTATCTTTAGTGAACTTGGTATCAATGCCCAAGAAGCTAAGATGTATCAAAGTACGCAGAAATCTGTCACAAGTACGATTACAAATCAACGTCTTTCAAATTCTCAAGTTGATACAACAGAGGAATTTACAAACCTTATTAAATATCAACAAGCTTATCAAGCAGCAGCTAAAATCATGAATACGATTGATGGTATTTATGAAACGACTATCTTTAAATTAGGAAACTTCTAGGGGGTGAAGTAAGTGCGTGTAACGAATGGGATGCTCATTAATAACACATTAAATGGGCTTTATAAAAATATGAATAACATGAACAAACTTTATGGTCAAATGACAACAGGGAAGAAAATCCAAACTGTATCAGATGACCCAATTATAGCAGGTCGTTCTCTGAAGCTTAAAACAACAGTTTTAGAAACAACACAATACGAAAACAATGCTAAAGAAGCTGCTTCTTGGATGGAAGTAACAGAAGCAGCACTTGATAACATGACAAATATTCTTAAAGATATTCGTACAAAGTGTTTACAAGGGGCAAATGGTTCATTATCAGCTGATGATAAGAATGCAATTAAAACAGATATTGCACAGCTTTATGAGCAAATTCTGCAAGAAGCTAATACAACTTACAGCGGAAGATATGTTTTCTCAGGTTATAAAACTAATGAACCACTAGTACTTACAAGTAAAATGACATTAGATGCAGATTTAACTGTAACGGATAATATGACAATACCTTCAGGGACTACAGTAGCAGAAGATAGTGTTGTAAAAAAAGACAGTAGTTTAGCAGCAGGTACTGTTTTAGGAAATGGAACAGTTGTACCAGCAGGTACGACATTGCCAGCAGGTACGACTTTATCAGCAGATGAAGCGAGAGATTTACTAGGGATAGATGTAACGGCTGCTCAGTATGAAGTAGATGCTGACTATACTATTCCAGAAGGAACAGAACTTTCTAAAGAGACAGCGGCTGCACTAGGGATTGATGTAACAGGAATTGAAGACGGACAAACTTATACTGTAGGCGAAGGTGGTTTTGCAGTAAATAAGGGGACTAAGCTTGATAAAGATGTAGCTGAAGAAGCACTTGGTGTAAAAGTATCTAATGAAAGTTATACTATTACAGCTGATTTAACAATTGCAGGTGATGTGACACTTAAAGGTAATATGACATTAGGCGCAGGCACAACACTTGGTGGTGACATTACGTTAAAAGGTGATTCAAGGTTAGCAGGTGGAACAACATTAGCAAAAGATTCTGTTATGAAAGCTGGTTCAACACTTCCTAAAGGTGCATTTAATCCAGTAGTGTATGGCAAAATTGATGGACAGGAAATTGCATATGAGATTGGTGTTAATAATACTATTAATATCAATACTTTAGGCATGGATAGTACATTAAGTAATATTATGGCAAGTTTAGAGGAAATGTATGGCATTGTAAATGATGCAATAGATGGAAATGTAAGTGATGAAGACCTTTATGCAGCATTTAATGAGAAGGTTGGTGAAATGGACAAATTTTTAGCAGATATTTCAAGTAAGACTGCCGACTTAGGAAGCCGTATGGCACGTGTAGACTATGTACAAACAAGACTTACTGACCAAAAGACAACCTTTAAAAGTTTACTTTCCGAGACAGAAGATATTGATATTGAAGAAGCCTATATTGACTTTAATACGCAGTATGCAACGTATCAGTCAGCACTTCAAGCGACTTCTAAAATTATCACAAATACATTAGCTGATTATTTATAGAACGTTTTTCTACATAAGAGTAGGCGTAGAAGTTAAAAACAAGGAATTAAAAAGATGTTACACAAAAAATCGTGTAACATCTTTTTTAAAATATCAAGATATATAAGGATAGAATAAGGCAATATATTGTATAATACATATAAATACGAGTAGGAGGAATATATATGAAGATAGAGACAAAAAATTTCGGGGAAATTGAATTTGCAGAAGACGGTGTAATTAATTTTAGTGAGGGGATTCCAGGTTTTAGAGAATTAAAGAGATATATTATGATTAATGATGAAGAAAGTCCATTTGCTTACTTGCAAAGCATTGAAGATGGTAATGTAAGTTTTATTATTATTAATCCATATGAGTTAAAGAAAGATTATACAATAGAAATCAAAGATCAATATGTAGCAGCATTAGGCAGTGGAAGTGCAGAGCAGTTTAGCGTATTTGTTATCACAACATTAGTTTCAAATCTAGAGGCAGCTACAGTTAACTTATTAGCGCCAATCATTATTCAAAATGAGACAAGACAAGGGATGCAAGTGATACTCGAAAATACAAAATATACAACGAGACATAAAATAGTAGATTTGCTTGCAGAAGGAGGGTGTTAGAATGTTAGCATTAACACGTAAAAAAGATGAGGCTATTATTATAGATGATAATATAGAAATTAAAGTATTAGAAGTAATGGGAGATAAGGTTAAGCTAGGTATTTCTGCACCTAAAGAAATTAGTATTTATCGTGAGGAAATTTATCTTCAAGTATTAGAAAGTAACAAAAAAGCAGCAGATGTACCAACGGGTGCTTTAGCAAGCATTAAAAATTTATTTAAATAGAAAATTAATTTTAAAAAATAATAAAAAATTTGAAAAATACTATAAAGTAATTCTCTGAACATTCGATATATATAGTGAAAATTGAAAGTTAAATGGCCAAATAACTTCATATCAATTTATATCCAATAATGGCATGGATGCCGGTTAAATTCAGGGAGGGAAATTATTATGGTAATTAATCACAATATGAACGCTATGAATGCTCATAGAAACAGTAGTTTAAACACAACAGCTACAGGAAAACACATGGAGAAACTTTCTTCAGGTCTTCGTATCAACAGAGCTGGTGACGATGCTGCAGGTCTTGCAATCTCAGAAAAAATGAGAGGCCAAATCAAATCTTTAAATCAAGCACAAAGAAATGCACAAGATGGTATTTCTTACATCCAAACAATGGAAGGTGCTTTAAATGAAGTATCTGATATGCTTACACGTGCAAAAGAAATCTGCACACAATACGAAAATGGTACATACACAGATAGTGATAAACAAAATATCACAGATGAATTAACAGCATTACAAGCTGAAATTGAACATATCAGAACAAATACTACATTCAATGGTATTCACATGGATGAAGATGTTGATATTGCTATTGATGATAAAGGAAGCAAAGTAACAATTGGAGCTACAGATATTACAGGTATTGATATCAGCGGAGCAACAACAGCAGATGAAATTAGTGCTCATATAGAAACAGTAAGTTCAGCTAGAGGTGCACTTGGTGCTCTTCAAAACAGATTAGAGCATACATCAAATAACTTAGGAACAACATCTGAAAACTTAACAGCTTCTGAATCTCGTATCCGTGATACAGATATGGCTAAAGAAATGGCTGAGTTCTCATCTAAAAACATTATTACACAAGCTTCTCAAGCTATGCTTGCTCAAGCTAACCAATTACAACAAGGCGTACTTAGCTTATTAAGATAATACATAGAAATGCCTTACATAAGACGGAAAGTTGTCTTATGTAGGGCATTTTTTAGTTTTAGGATTTAAAGATAAGCCTGGTATAGCGTGTGAAATATAAAAATTAGGCTTTAAATATATATGAGTAATTACATTAGAAGAGGAGAAAATGGATGAAAAAGTTATCATTAGTTATGATAGTAAAAGATGAAGAGCGTTGTATAGGAAGATGTTTAGAAAGTGTAAAAGAGATTGTGGATGAAATGATAGTTGTAGATACAGGTTCAAAAGATAAGACGAAGGAAATTGCATTAAATATGGGCGCAAAAGTATTTGATTATAAATGGAATAATGATTTTGCTGCTGCAAGAAATTATGCACTTAGACAATCTAGTGGTGAGTGGAATTTGGTACTGGATGCAGATGAGTATATTAGAAATGTAAATCAAGAGGCATTATTTAGCTTTATGGAAGATGAGAAGAAGTTAGGGAGAATTAAGGTTGTTAATATTTTGGGAAGTATTGAAGATGTGAAATACTCACAAGTATTTGTGTCGAGATTATTACCTAAAGGGACGTATTATGTGGGGTGTATTCATGAACAGCCTAATAGTCAGCTTATAGCTTATGATGTACCTATACAGGTTTATCATGATGGTTATTTAAGTCAGGAGATAAAAGTAAAAAGAAATTTAGCATTCTTAAAAGAACAGGTGGTTAAAAGCCCTAGAAATAGCTATTTATTATATCAGTTAGCTTATACATTACTATTAAATAAAGAATATAAAGTAGCAGAAAAGTACTTCAAGAAATTTTATCAGCTTGTGAATGAAAAAGCCTCTTATAGAAGTCAAGGAATTATCTATTTTATAGAGAACTATAAATACCTAGGGAAGTTTGAAGAAGGGCATCAATTGATTCAAAAAGAAGAAAGCAGGTTGCAATATTATAGTCAATTTTATTTTGTCTGTGCAGAGTTTTATAGAGAATATGTGTTAAGTGATGTTAGAAAAAATATAAGATACCTTCCATTAGTTGAAGCATGTTATTTAGAATGTCTAAAAATTGGAGAAAATAATTGTGACGGTGCTATTGGAACAGGAACATTCCTAGCTGCTTATAATTTAGGCGCGTGGTATGAAGTATCAAAACAATTTGATAAGGCGGCAAAATATTATGATATGGCAATAAAATGGGGATATGATAAAGCTACTGAAAGATATAGGAAGGTTAAAAAAGAAAAATAATACATAGAGAATAAGTTTAAATATTGTAAAAATTTCTTTGAATCAATTTGTTTTTATGGTGTTATTTGAAGGTAAGTCTTAAAATAAGTTTTTTAAAGGGAGATGTGATATTAATGTGTAAGGGTTTTTCTAAGGTTTTAGCTACAATGATGGTGATATTGATGTTGTTTTCAACATCAGGTAGTATGACAGTAAAGGCAGTTGAAGTACCGAAAATAGAAATGGTTGAGATTGAAAATCAGGAGTCAGTAGAGGTTTCTGATTTAGAAACTGCAAGTAATGATGATGAATGCAGACTTAATGAACAAATAAAAATTGAAGAGTTAGAAGTTGAATCATTTCCGATGACAATGTCAGAATCAACGGTTTTAGCTGGAACAATAAGTGAATATTTAACTGCTACAGGAGATGCTAAAATTTATAATATTAGTTTGCCAGCAGGGATTTATTTACAGGCACAGTTAACAGGGCCTGCGAATGAAAGTTTAGATTATGATTTATACCTTTTAGATGCAGAAGGAAATATTCTAACAGGTTCAGAGTACTATACAAATTTAAATGGTACATCAGGAACATTGCCAGAAGCTTTGGGATATATTACATCAGGAGATACAGCAACATATTACTTATATGTGCATTCTTCAGAGGGTGGAAGTATAAGTGAGGCGTTTACATTAGATTATTCTATTAGTACAGCATGTGATAGTTGGGAGATTGATGAGTCTGCAAAAAATGCATTAGCATTTACTTTTGGAGCAGCAGGTGCTTATGTTGAGTCTAGAAATTTAAGTTCACCAATTGATAATGATTGGTATGTTATTACAGTTCCTGAAAGTAGGATTTATAACAAGTTAAATATTACAGCAACAACAGAGTCTGTAAATGAGTGCTCTGTTGAAGTATATCAGAATATTTCTTCTAGTGGATATCAGATGAAGCGAGTAGGTTCAGGAAATACAGTTTCAGTAGTTACAGGTACATATTATATAAGAATATCTAATGTGAATAAGATGGAAGAATATGATGATATGGATATTCAAAATTATAAGTTGACGATTACGCCTATTTTAACAGCTAATGCTATTACTATAACTGGTCTTGAAGGTTCAGAAGGACTAAATAGATATGTTACATATCCTGGTTATGGTACATATTTTAGGACACAAGGGCAGAGTACATTAAAAATTTATGGAGTAGCAACTGTTAAAGATCCTGCTACTGGTGTAACATATGCAGTTGCAGGTCAACAAGTTAATGGATTATATTACAGTCCGGCATGGGATAATAATAACACACCAACTAATGCGACTAGAATAGGTTATGCTTTTACAGACTCAGAAGGAAAATTTGAAATTAGCATATCCTTACCTTCAGCAATAGGCAATAATATGTACGATGTAGGAATATCTTATCATTACTTTGATATTTGTGGTGTTCAAGTATCTCTTAATGAAAATAGCAATGTAACTGATTCGGAACCAATATTCCATTTGGCACATACTATATATCATAGATCTTAAGCATACTTTACTAAGGTAAATAAAAAAATTAATAAAACCTTAGAAGGGAATAATAATGCATATAAATAGTACGTACTATCAAAAAATACTTGGTTCATATCAAGATAAGAAATTATATGTGAATTGACCTCAAAATTCTGGGATTAGATTTAGTTAATGTTAAAAACAAATAATAATTGAAAAAAATGTCAAAAAAGGTATAAAGTCTTTTTGTGTTCTTCCGAAATATATAGTGATAAAGCTAAACAAGCTTTAAAACAAATAGGCAAGGATGCCAATAAACATCAAGGAGAACACAAATATGATTATTAATCACAACTTAAACGCGATGAACGCGCACAGAAACAGTAACTTAAACACAACAACAGCTGCTAAATCAATGGAGAAACTTTCTTCAGGTCTTCGTATCAACAGAGCTGCTGATGATGCTGCTGGTCTTTCAATCTCAGAAAAAATGAGAGGACAAATCAAAGGTTTAAATCAAGCTCAAAGAAACGTACAAGATGGTGTTTCTTACATCCAAACAGCTGAGGGTGCTTTAACAGAAGTATCTGATATGCTTACAAGAATGAAAGAATTAACAGTACAAAAAGCAAATGGTACATACAACACAGCTGATATCACAAACCTTGAGTTAGAAATGACACAACTTGGGGAACAAATGGATAAAATCATTGCTGATACTAAATTCAATGGTAAAGAAGTATTTGCTGGTGAAATTGATATCGTTGTAACAGATAGTGATGCAGATAAACTTCAAGTTGGTACTCAATTAGATGCATTACAATTAACTAATGGTTCAGCAACAGCTGATGTAGAAGCTGCTATTGAAAAAGTAAATACAGCAAGATCTACATTTGGGGCACACCAAAACAGACTTGAGTACACAGCTAACAACTTAGGAACAACAGCTGAAAACTTAACAGCTTCTGAATCACGTATCCGTGACACAGATATGGCTTTAGAGATGACAAAACTTTCATCTAAAAACATCATTACACAAGCTTCTCAAGCTATGCTTGCTCAAGCTAACCAATCTCAACAAAACGTATTATCTATCTTAAGATAATAAATTTAAGTACATAAAAGGGAGTCTCTATGGGACTCCCTTTTATGTATTTAAATTATAGAGAAAAATGTTTAATTTCTTTTATAGCTAAAGAGGAAGACTATCTAAGACGATAAAATAAGTAGATAAGTATTTAAAGGGGAGGTAGAAGTATGAATATTAGTGATATACGTCCTGTTAATAGTAGTGCTACTTCAGAGTATACTGTGTATCAAAGCAATCCGGGTATCAATATTCCTAAGACAAGTACAACTAGTGGGACAACTCAAGCAGAAAAACAGCTTATACAAGCTATAGAGAGTGCAAATCATTGGCAAACAGAAACTACAGAATGTGAGTTTTCTATACATGAAGAGACTAAAGAGATTATGATCAAGATTATAGATACAACAACAAAGGAAGTAATTAAAGAAATTCCATCAGAGAAAATATTAGATATGTTTGCAACAATGTGTGAGGTAACAGGGTTATTTGTAGATGAAAAAAGATAAATAAGGAGTGAAAAAAATGGGAAATACAATTAGATTTACTGGGCTTTCATCAGGGCTAGATACAGAAAGTATTGTAAAAGCAATTATGACACCGTACCAGACTAAGATTGATAAGATTAACAAGAATCAAACATTAGCAGAATGGCGTAAAGATGCATATAAGGAAATGAGTACAAAGATACAAAATTTTAGAAACAATGCACTTTCTAAAATTAAATATGCAAGTACATTAAATAAATCTAAAGTAGAGATGTCACAAGAAGGTGCCATTAAGGTAGATACAAGTAATTATACGGAAGATGGTACACATAAAATACAGGTAACCCAAATTGCAGAAAAAGCTACTGTTAAAGTAAATACTATAAGAGATACTGCAGGAAACAAATTAACTTCAGATAGTAAGATATCTGAGATAGCAGGAATGCCGGCATCAGGTGATATCACAATTAATGGAAGAACTTTTAGATTTGACAGTAATACAAAAATCTCTGATTTAGAAACTGTATTAAGTACAGATGATATTAGTGTTAAATTTGATGCAAGTGCAGGTGCTTTTTTAATTAATAGCAAAGAGACAGGTAGCAGTCAAAAAATAGAAATCAGTAGTACAGATAGCAAAGTTTTAGAGGCTATGGGGATACAAGGAGTAAGTGCGAGTGGTGTGTATAGCTGTCAAGGGGAAAATGCAGAGATTGTTTATAATGATGGCGTAAGCATTAGTTCAGAGTCTAATAAAATAGAAGTAAATGGTATTAGCTTCACAGCTACAGCTACAACAACTCAGCCTGTTACTGTAACTATTAGTAAAGATATTGATGGCATGGTAGAAGCTATTACTGACTTTGTAAAAGAATATAATACTTTACTAGAAGAGATTAATAGCAAGGTATCTGTTGATTCAGCAAAGGGATATGAGCCTTTAACTGATGAAGAAAAAGAGGCCATGACAGAAAAAGAAATTGAGAAATGGGAAGAAAAGATAAAAGGTGCTATATTTAGAAATGATAGTACACTTAAAGACCTTGGTAGTATGCTAAGACAAGCTACGACTAATGACTATTCTAAAAGTGATGGCTTAAATAAGGAATGCAGTATGCTTGTACAATTAGGTATTTCATCATCTAACTGGTCTGAAAGAGGTAAGTTAACAGTAGATGAAAAGAAATTAAGAGCAGCCCTTACAGATAATGGTGATGATGCTATTAGTTTATTGACAACTATGGCAAACAATATTGAGCAAGAATTAAATAAGCGTTCAACAAGTACAGAGTTTAGAAGTTATGGACAGTACTTTAGTGATAAAGTACAGACTGATAATATTGCACAATATAAGAAAGACATTATTACAGCGCAAGCAAAATATGATAAATTAGAGTCAATGTACTATAAAAAGTTTACAGCAATGGAAACAGCGATGAATAAAATGAATTCTCAGAGTTCACTATTCTCATCATTATAGAATACATAAGTATTTAGGAGGAAAATATGGTAGCTAATCCATATGCAACATACCAACAAAATAGTATTAATACTGCATCAGGCCCAGAACTAACATTAATGTTATACAATGGTGCAATTAAATTCTGTAACATAGCAGTAGAAGCCATTGAAAAGAAGAATGTAGCTAAGGCACATGAAAATATTGTAAAGGTAGAAAACATTATTGAAGAACTTAGAGCAACATTAAATAAAAAGTATCCAATAGCACTTGAAATGGACGAAATTTATGAATACATATATGAGTTACTAGTACAAGGAAATATGAAAAAGGATACACAAAAGATAGAGGATGCATGCAGCCTCATTAGAACTTATCGTGATGCATGGCAAGTTGCTATGAAATCAAGACATTAATTGATGTAGGTGAAATAGAATTAGGTCTCATGTAGATATGAGACCTAATTTTATTATTGGGTAATAAAGCAAAAGTAAAATACGATATAACCATAGTAATAATAAAAATTAAAGAGGGGTTAACTTAAATGACAAAGAGAGCGTTAATAGAACAATTAATAGAGATTACAAAACTTCAGACAATAGCTTTAGAAAAAGAGGATATAGATGAATATAATAGATTATTAGATGAAAGACAGGTGGCATTAGATAAGATTCAAGTTTTACATGAAGTACAGCCAGAGACTAAAGAACAACATGAAGAAGAACTTGTTACACAGTTAAAGGCAATAGATGCACAAAATAGAGTGGAGTTTGAAAAACAGTTTGAAGAAGTAAAAAAGAAGCTACGTGAAGTAAGGGCAATGAAAAAAAGAGAAGAACACTATAATAACCCTTATGATATTTCATGGGAAGAAGGCGTATTCTTTGATAAGAAGGAGAGAAGATAAATGGAGAATATGACACAAGGTAAAATTTCATTAGTAATGATTGTTAAAAATGAAGAAGCTGTATTAGGAAGATGTTTAGAAAGTGTACAAGGTATAGTGGATGAAATTGTGATAGCAGATACGGGGTCCACAGATGCGACTGTAGAGATAGCCAAAAAGTTTAATGCGAATGTATATCCATTTACTTGGTGCAATGATTTTAGTGCAGCTAGAAACTTTGCACTTAGTAAGGCAACTGGTGATATACGTTTGATTTTAGATGCAGACGAGTATATTATAAAAGGAAGTAAAGCGGATATATTAAATACAGTAAATCCTAATGTAGTAGGTCAAGTATTAATGTTTAATATATTTGAGAAAGACAATGAGATGAATTGTACTAAGAATTATATGTCACGGCTAATTTGTAAAGGTGTAGGGTATAAGGGAACGATTCATGAACAAATAAATAGTAATTTACCAAGGGTAAAAACAAATATAGAAGTTGAACATGATGGATATTTACATAAAAATAAATCAGAGCGTAACTTAGCTATTTTATTTGAAGCAATAAAAGAAGAACCAGAAGATACCTACTTACTTTATCAACTTGCACATACTTTATATGTAGGTGAAAGAAAAGAAGAAGCAATAGAATGGTATGAGAAATATTACAGATACAGTAAAATGAATGAGAGTTATAGATGTGCAGCGCTTGTAGATTACCTGTATAATATGATATCGGTAGGAAAATTAGAAAAAGGAATAGAGCTTATAGAAAAGGAAGAAAAACACTATTACGATTCCCCAGACTTTAATTTTGTATGTGCTCAGTTTTATAGAGACTTGGTCTTATCGGATGTTCAGAAATACATTAACTATTTGCCACTTATTGAACAATATTATCTAAAATGCCTAGAAATAGGTGAGACTACAAAGTATGATAGTGTCGTAGGAACAGGCAGTTATAGTGCAGCGTATAATCTAGGTGTATGGTATGAAGTGACTAAGCAGTTTGATAAAGCTAAGATATGTTATGAGATGGCCACAGAATGGGGCTATGAAAAAGCAGCTGAAAGGTTAGCAGCACTTATGTAATAATGAAACTATAATATAACTATAATATGTAGAAGCTATATGAGAAATATAAAATAACGTAGGGAGGAGGCATCAAGATGGATGAGTTAATAGGAATGTTAGGTTATATATATGAGTTGTTAGAGCAAATTAGTGCAATAACAACCAATCAAACAACGGTACTACTGCAATCTAATGAAACGACAGATGAAGCTAACGATGCCTTAGATATGTTAGAAAATATGGTGACTTATAAAGAAGAGATTACAAATCAATTAGTAATGCAGGAAGAAACGTTTGATAAAGCATATGATAAGTACAGAGGCAAAATAACAGATCCAGCTTATGTACAGCTCTTTAAAGAGTGGGTTGGGCGTATCATGGCGAAGAAAAAAGAGATTGTAGATGCAGAGCAAAATAATGTTATTATTATGCAAACCTTAGCAAAGAAAAAGGTTAAATGCATGGAGATTCCAAAGGGTGCCAGAGAAGTAACGAATGCGTACAAGAAACACCAAATAAAAACCTAAATTTTACAAAAAAATATGGTGTAATTAGCTTGACGACCTATTCAGGATTGTGATATATTTAGTTTGTACCTAAATAGGTCTTTTTTTTATGGCAATTTTTAAGAGATAAAGCTCAAGTGGAGGTGTCAAAAAATGAGAGTACAAATTACTTTAGCTTGTGAAGAATGCAAGCGTAGAAACTACAATATGACTAAGGATAAAAAAGCACATCCAGATCGTATGGAAACAAAAAAATATTGTAGATTCTGTAAAACACACACTGTACACAAAGAAACTAAAAAATAATTTGTGTGCTTAAACACACCAGGGAGGAAGTGGATTATGATAGGATATTTTAAAGACTTCATTGCAGAAAGCAAAAGAGTTGTATGGCCTAACAGACAAGAACTTACTAAATTAACATTAAACGTTCTAGGATTATCTATTATCGTTGCAATAATCATTTATGCAATGGACTTCGCCATCGGTGGTGGAATTGAAGGACTTATGTATTTAAGAGGATTATTATAAGATGGAGGAACAAGTTATTATGGAAAAGGCAAGATGGTATGTGGTTCATACATTTTCTGGATATGAGAACAAAGTAAAAGCGAATATTGAGAAAGCGATTAAAAATCGTGATATGGAAGACCTCATCCAAGCTGTTGAAGTTCCTCTGCAACAAGAAATCGAGGAAAAGAATGGTGTTAAAAAGACTGTTCAACGTAAAACATTCCCTGGTTATGTACTAATTAAAATGATAATGACGGATGATACATGGTATGTCGTAAGAAATACCAGAGGGGTTACGGGCTTTGTAGGTCCTGACTCTAAACCAGTTTCACTTTCATTAGAAGAAGTAAAGAACATGGGAATAGAACTCTACGGAGCTGCGCCAAATGTAAATATCGGTGACGCTGTTACCTTACTTACAGGTGCTTTTGAAGGCTCTGAAGGGATTGTTAAAGAAATTCACCAAGCTAAAGGGACACTTGTTGTATCAGTTAGCGGATTTGGTAGAGAGTTCCCTGTTGAGATTAATATCAATCAAGTAGAAGTATTTGAGTAATATTAATCACGAAGGAAACTACACTTAACCTAAGATGTAGGCTTCAATGTATGAGTAATCATTAAATTACAAACGCGCGAGTGGGAGGGAATTCCCCGCGAATACCACATTTTTTTAGGAGGTACTGTAAAATGGCAAAAAAAGTTACAGGTATGATCAAATTACAAATTGCAGCTGGTAAAGCAACTCCAGCTCCACCAGTTGGTCCAGCTCTTGGTCAACACGGTGTTAATATCGTTCAATTTACAAAAGAGTTCAATGAAAGAACAGCAAAAGACGCTGGTTTAATTATCCCAGTTGTTATCACTGTATACCAAGACAGAAGTTTTTCTTTCATCACAAAAACTCCACCAGCAGCTGTATTATTAAAAAAAGCAGCTAAAATCGAGTCAGGTTCACCTAACTCAATCAAACAAAAAGTAGCTACAATTTCTAAAGAAGAAATTACAAAAATTGCTGAATTAAAAATGCCTGACTTAAACGCAGGTAGCCTTGAAGCAGCTGAAAGCATGATCGCTGGTACAGCTCGTTCAATGGGAATCGTAATTGCAGAATAATTTTTAAGTAGAATAATTTTAGGCGCGTAACTATTTACGTGGGAGGGCATAGACCCCGATAAGACCACAAGGAGGTAAAGTAATGAAAAGAGGAAAAAAATATATTGAAGCTGCTAAATTAGTAGACCGTGCAATGGTTTACGATCCAGCAGAAGTATTTGCATTAGTAGAAAAAACATCAACTGCTAAATTTGATGAAACAGTTGAAGCACACATCAAATTAGGTGTAGACAGCCGTCACGCTGATCAACAAGTTCGTGGTGCTATCGTATTACCACACGGTACAGGTAAAACTCAAAGAGTTTTAGTATTCGCTAAAGGAACAAAAGCTGATGAAGCTTTAGCAGCAGGTGCTGACTTTGTTGGTGGCGAAGACCTTATTCCAAAAATTCAAAATGAAGGTTGGTTTGAATTTGACGTTGTAGTTGCAACTCCAGACATGATGGGTGTTGTTGGTAGACTTGGTCGTGTACTTGGGCCAAAAGGTTTAATGCCAAACCCTAAAGCTGGTACAGTAACAATGGACGTAACAAAAGCAATCCAAGATATCAAAGCTGGTAAAATTGAATACCGTCTTGACAAAACAAACATTATTCACGTTCCAATCGGTAAAGTATCTTTCGGAGCTGAAAAATTACAAGACAACTTCCACACATTAATGAGTGCAGTTATAAAAGCGAAACCAGCTGCTGCTAAAGGTCAATACCTTCGTAGCATCTCTGTTTCAACAACAATGGGTCCTGGTATCAAAGTAAACCCAATGAAAGCTGATCAATAATAGATATAAAGAGTGTTATAGAACTAGTGTAAATTAGTTCTATAACACTCTTTTTTATTATCTAGGAAAGTTCTACTTTCCTAGATAATAAAAAAATGAAATTGATAAGCCAAAGGTTAAAAAGTGGCATACTAAATAGACTTATAAACAAAAATTATTTTTTATATTCATAAGTTACACCTTGAATACCTGTGTATGAAACAGGCGTTAGTGTTCCATCACATTTTTGGCAAAATGGTTGAGGTGGTACTGAGCTAGGAAGACCATTAAAAATATTGTCTTCCTCAAGTTCTTGAACAATAAATTGTGGGACCCATAGGTGCTCACCACATTTGGTACAAACAAATTCAACTAAATCATCTTCTTCTGTAAAACCTTCTAAAATATTCAAAGTAAAATTCTCCTTAATGCATTCAAGATTAAAATCTTCTAAGAAGAATTATACGATAAATGAGTCGGATAAAAAATATCAACTAGTTCCATGAGATTGCCACAACTACATTTAAGAGGATCATAGCCGAAGGATAATAAGATACGTTCACGCCAGTGAGAATAATGTTCGTGAAAAACACGTTTACTTTGAGGCAACATCTTAAAGAGAAGATGGCTAAACTTATGCTTTTTGGCATAGAGACCATAATAGCGGACAGTTTTAAATTGTCCCTCTGGAATATGAATGATAAGGCGTTTGATAAAATCAAAAGCAGAAATACTTTCAATAACTTTTTGATTGTCCTCATGACGTTGATACCAGAAAGTGACAGTTTGACCATCATAGTTTAATATACGAGACTGAGCCATAGCAGGTCTACCAGTATAACGGACAACATACTGGATAGCTTTATTAGTGTCAGCTAGAGGGTTAGGTTTTGCATAAACATAAAATCCATCTTTATAAGAATAGTAAAGAGAAGTCTTTAACTGATAAAAAGAAGGACCAATAGACTTTTCCATAAGGTCAAGTAAAGTGGCTTGAAAACGACGACGAAGCATTGGATAAGGAAAGTGCTTAAAGTGTTTCCAAACAGTAAGGTTGCCAGAAGCACCTTCTGTAATTAGAGTATGTATATGAGGATTCCATTTGAGATCGCGGCCGAAAGTATGTAAAGTAGAAACAAAACCTGGGGTAAAATTTTCCTTTTTATTTTGTGAACCAAACCAAGAAAGAAGGGTAAGAGAAACAGCTTGAAAAAGGATGTTAAGTAAAGAACGATCTTTACGAAAGAAAGAGCGAAGCTCAGAAGGGATTGTAAAAACTAGATGACGGTGCTTACATTTAATAAGTTTTTTAGAAAGATTGAAAGCACGAGAGTTAACATACTGCATACCACAAGTGTTGCAAAAACGACTTTTACAACGAAAAGGGACATGAAGAACAGAGCCACAATGAGAACACTGATAAAGTGCGTGGCCTTGAGAAAAATCACCACAATAGATGACTTTATTAACTTCTTTAAATACAATAGGGCGAATTTTAAATTTAGAATTAGATTTTATAAAGTTATGCCAATGATCTTTAAGAATTTGTTTAATAGTAAATGTGGAATGTTTAATCATAATATCACCTAATATAGGTATATCATAGCCGTTAATTTAAGCCTAAGTTTTTCCAAGTCGAAGTATTTCTTCT
>NZ_CEVXFV010000035.1:0-46329 GCF_982396655.1 Cellulosilyticum sp.
TTATCATAGAAAGCTGTGTTAGGATTTTAATTTACAGACTTTTCTTCACATCCTCTTTCAAAGGCTGACCATATATTTGTGATGTGGATAATAAGTTTAGTATGCTTACCACGATCAACTTGAACTAATTTAATTTTACTTTTACCAAAGTCTTCAATAGAGTGTAGCTTTAATATAAAGTTACTAGAAATTAATGCCATTGTGAGCATACCTAAAACAAAGATACAAATATTCGTTATACCATCTTCTATAAGTACGGCTCTTTCAAATCCAAAGGTTGAAACCATCCAACGTGAGTAGGGTTGAACCAACTGACTAAACATCATGTAGTGTCTCCTTTATTGTAGTATTTTTGGGCTATCATTTTAAATTCTTCTAGCATTTCTTTTCTATCTTCATCAGTTACGCCTTTTTTACTAGTAACCTCAGTAAATAGATGTCTAAGCTCAGGCATTTGCATAATCATATCTATTTCATCATTAGGAAGTTTGCCATATAAGGCGAATAGCTCTTTTTTATCCACACCATACAAATCTGCTATTGCAACCAATGCTGCATCTGACGCAGGTCTTTCCCCTCTTTCAATTTGACTAATATAATTTCCTGACATATTTATTGCACGACCAACTTTAAAAACGGAAAGCTTTGTCGCTTTGCGAAGTTCTCTAAGTTTAGCACCAGCTATTTTCTTTTGTTCATTTTTATCCATACAAAGCCCTCCTTTGCTATGAGTAGTATTAGCTTGTGAGGTTTTTAATATACGTTTTGCATATTTTCCATAATGCGATTGATGGTTAATAGGTGTATTATAATGCCATAAGAAGGATAAAGCACACGCATTAAGCGGGTGATTAAAATAGATTTACAATGAGAAAACATTAAGAGGGGTGTAACGTTTATGCATAAAGAATTTAAAGGTGTTAAAATCACAAGAAGATTACAAAGATATATAGGTTACGCAGAAAATAAATATAAAAAATTAAGCTTGTACGGGGAAGTAGATTTATGGGAAGTGCTTGCAGGATACAGTTTAATTATGGAACAACCAAAATGTATGCAAATGTTTATCTATGATTTAATTTGTGGTGAGTTTGTCCATTTTGGAGAGTATTCAGTTGTAAGGGATATAGATGGAGATATATATGTAAGAAAGTTAAATAAGCATAAAGTAAATATGTAGAGATTTGTTTTAATATATATGTGGAATTCCAGTAGAATAAATCATTAATTAAGCAGTTATAAATACTAATTCCAATTGAAAAGAATTAATAAAAAATTGCTATCAGTAAGCAATTATGGTATTATTTTCTTTGTGATATACATCACAGTTAAAAATAGCAGTATTATTAAATATAAAATTTACTAATAACAATTCTCAACACCTTACACGTTTTGAACCTCAAAGTCTACACAGAACAATATGCTACACTCAAGGATGCTTGATCTTCTTGAAGATGATGATGACGTTCAGAACGTGTATCACAATTGGGATGAAGAGTAATCCTTTGATAGTCAAGGGATTGGTAAAAATATAGTTATAAAAATAGCGTCAGTGATGACGTACAAGGACTTTCAGTGATGATGTACAAACATGCTAAGTATATCATCATTGGAGTTTTTTTTTTTTGTCTAAAGGACTATTGTTAGAAAAGTTGCTTAACGACTATTTATTAGGAGTTCTTTAGCTATTTAGAGAATGTTGAAGTTACTTTGGAGACTTAATGTTAAAATCAGATTTTGTATAAAATATAAGAAGCACGGAGATTCAAACTCCGTGCTTTTATTATAGTCTATGGCTAATTGATTAATCTTCTGATGTTGGGCAAGTATCACATTGACACTGTTGAACATCATTGTTATCTACATAATGTGCTATAGTTCTAATTCTAAAAGTTCTAGCTGCACATGCAGTAGCAGCTGTATCATCAATCATAAAGTTTACACAATGGCAATCTCTATCATTAGCACAGCTATTTCCTGTAGCTGTAGCTGGTAGTCTAATAATTTTATGAGCAAAAGGTACTTCTGTTACACCATCACTTTGTAATTCCGTTACAAATATACCGACATTAATATCCTTTTTTTGACAAACAGGAGGCATGTCGAGGTGTACAGCAAGTCTTCTTCCATATGAAAGTAGGGTAGGTGTTACCGTTTGTTCTACATAGTCTTCACATGAACTATCAATAACAGCTTCTTCGTAATCATTATTACAAGTTTCACAACATGTAGTTGTGCTTGTAGGGCAAGTGTTTGCTGTTTTAGTTGATGGCTGAATGATATCGGATGATTTAGGTTCACCATTAACTACATAATATACTGTTAATTTTGTTGCGAAAATAGCCACATTAGCATTTCCAGTATAAAGTGATTTAAATGTTAATGTTTTTGTACGCGTAGTTATAAGACTGCCAAAATCCCATGAGCCTTTTCCAGTAGCAGCAACATAACTAAGAGAATATGCCAAGTACAACGTCAACCACCTATTATATAACATTCGAAGTTGAAAGTGGGGATCGAATGGAATTTATAGTACAGGGGCAAGAGTATGGCATGTTGGTAGAACAAGATCGAGGAAAGTTAACTTTTCAAGGGACACGTTATCTTGGATTTGTGCGTAATTTAGATTAGGCTATCATCAATAAATTTATATAATAAAGCGGCCTTAGAGCTTGTAGTATTTAAGTATATTTGCCAAGGCATGGACATAAAATAAGCTATCAGTAAGTCGTAAGATAGGAGACCAATCCATAAGGAGGGAATAAGATGACAAGACTTAAATTATTAGGCGGTGTTGTAGGTTTTGTATTAATGTCAGTAGTGGCTATGGCAAATGTGGCACTAGAAGAGCATGGCAAGGTTAATATAAGTAAGATGGATGAGAAAGAGGAAGACGATGAAGCATATCAAGTAAATGAAAATGGTGAAACCTATGGCACTAATAATCCTGAGCTAGGTTATGAACCAGATTTAATGGCAGCCATCGGGGAAAATGGCGTATATGGATATGTTAGATCGGAAGATTTAGCGGGGATTGACTTTAAGACACCAGAAGAAGCTATTGAATGGCAAAATAGTAGGCCAGGAGTGAGGGAAATTCCTGTTTACGATCAAGAAGGAGAAGAAGTAATTGATACATTTAGAATAAGTGAGTAATTTTTAAAAGAGGAATAGAGGAGAGAAGAAAAGTAAAATGAATTAAAGATATAGATTAAAAATAGATAGAGTTATGCGTACTAGAAAAGCGACATTCCTAATAGTTTGGAAGGTCGCTTTTTGATTATGCAATTGAGCCATGAGATTGAGGTGGTGTTTTATACTTTCTGTATGCCTAAAGCGGTATATTATAGAAGTTGTTAAGGGGTTCATGTGAAGTATTGTAAACTCAATATAATATTTAAGTTGACAATTGCTAAAGAGTATTTTATCATAATTTTATAAAAAATGATAAAAAAGGGGACGGGATGATGAAAAATAAAGAAAAAGTATATGGCATGGTTTTAAATGCTATATTAGGGGTATTGTTGGCAATTTCAGGAATGATTAAAATGCCCGCTTTTATTCCTGGAGCAGAATTTCAGCTTTCAGCGCCCTTAGCAGTTGTGTTGGCGGCGTGTTTTGGATTTAAAAGGTATTTCATTACAGGAATTATTGCAAGTACGCTAAATTTTGCACTAGGTACCCATACGATTGTTAATATTATTGTTTCTTTAGTATTTAGGGTTGTGGCAGGTGGAATAATTGAGATTTTTAAACCCAATTTGCTTTCTTTAAGTATAAGTGGCCCTGTAGGGACATTAATGGCACGTATGATATTAGCTGTTATTCTGAATGTAAGTGCATGGACGCTCATTATAGGGGCAATACCAGGAATGATTTTTACAGCTGTTGGGGCAAATGTTTTATATCCTATCATATATAAAATTGTAAGGATTACGGTGTTTAAAAGATATCTTAAGAGGAAAGATTCTACTAAAGAAATGGGGAGAGCATATGACATTATATAGTGTAAAAATGAGAGGTGCGCGTCAGGAAAAAGAAAAGTCTATACATATTTCGGGGGCTGAAAAACTTGTGTCAGAAAAAAATTTAGTAGCATGTACAAGTGCATTTTTAGATCGGGCATTATATCATTCGAAGGGACAAGCTGATTTTATTAATTTAAAGGTAGAAAAGGTAGCACATGAAGAAATCTTATATTTAGAGGCATTACCTGTAAGTACTATTGTAGTTAACAATCCTCTAGAAGGTACTTGGAAGCTTAAGTCATTATTAGAAGAAATAGATGTGCCACATGTAGAGGTTATTTTAGAAAAAATGCAAGAAACCTATGGTATGCGAGGGGCGATGCTTTTAAATGTCGATACAATGCAACGTCTAGAGCCAGATGAAGAAAGAGGATTAAGAGCAACTTATATGGATCAAGAAGAAATGCAAGGGCGCTTTCCGGCTTATAAGAATCATTTTCAAGAAGCCTTGGTATTAGCGACTAAAGTTGCACATGCACCAGGTATTATTGCAGAAATTTGCATTTCAGATGATCCTGATTATGTAACGGGTTATATTGCAAGTGCTACACTAGGTTATGTACGCATTAGTCAGTTAAAAGAAAAGGGAAGTCCGAATGGTGGGCGTATATTCCTATATAAAGGGAGCCAAGATGAAGTACCAGCATGTATTCATTATTTGGAAAAACAAAAAGTCATTGTAAAAAATATGCCTCAGAAGAATACAATCTCTAGTCCTAATATTTTAAAAAAAGATAAATGGGAAAGGCTTGAAGCAGAAATTAAGGGATTAAAGCAAAAAGAACTTTATAGGCAAATGCGCGAGCTCGAAAGTGCACAAAGTGCGTATGTAACTTATAAGGGAAGACAGGTTTTAATGTTGGCGTCAAATAGTTATCTAGATTTATGCAATGAGACACGTATCAAAGCCTTTGCAGCTGAAGCTTTACAAAAATATGGGGTCGGTTCAGGTGGTGCAAGACTTACAACAGGGAATACAACATTATATAGAATGTTGGAAGAACGATTAGCGCAGTTTAAAGGAACAGAGGCAGCCTTGTTATTTAATACAGGATATATGGCAAATGTGGGGATTATTACAGCTTTATGTGATAAGCAAAGTGTTATTTTTAGTGATGCATTAAATCATGCGAGCATTATAGATGGGGCGAGGTTAAGTGGTGCTAAAATCATTATATATGCCCATAATGATATGGCAGATTTAGAAGAGAAAGTGAAAGCCAATCCTTGCGAGAAGGGGCTTATAGTAAGCGATGCTGTTTTTAGTATGGATGGTGATATTGTTAACTTGCCTTTGCTTGTTAAGATTGCAAAAAAGTATGGTTTATTCTCTATGATTGATGAAGCCCATGCAACAGGCGTGATAGGGGAAGGTGGCAAAGGTATTGTCAGTTATTATAAAGATGAGGCTATGCCAGATATTTTGATGGGAACTTTAAGTAAGGCTCTCGGTAGTGAAGGAGGATTTGTATGTGGATCTAAGCTTTTGATTGATTATTTACGCAATAAAGCAAGAAGTTTTATTTTTTCCACAGCACTTGCACCTGTAAATGTGGCGGCAGCACTTAAGGCATTAGAAATCATAGAAGCGGAACCTTGGCGTGTAAAAAAACTTCAAGAAAATGTTAGCTATTTCTGTGAGATGCTTAAAAAACAAGGTGTTTCAGCCGTCTCATCAACAGCTATTATTCCTATTCATATTGGTGATGCAAAAAAAGCCTGTGAAATAGCAAATCAACTATTGGATGAAGGCTATTATGTTTCAGCTATTCGTTATCCTACAGTTAAACAAGGAGAAGCAAGACTTCGCATTGCCCTTATGGCAACGCATACAAAAGAAGTATTAGATGAAGTAGCACATGTTATTGCAAAAGCTATAAACTCATAAATAAATGGAAACTATTGTATCTCATAGAATTTTAGAAGAAAGGCAAAATAAAAGGGTAAATTTATTTAAGGAGATGATCCCCTTATGAAAGAGGAAAAAATAGAGATTCGTGCTTTATCTAAATCTCAAGCTAAAAATCAATTACTTAATTCATTAGAAAAGATAGAGGGTGTAAAACATGCTTCTATTGATAGTTCAGGTGAAGTAGTAAAGGTTACTTATGATAGTCCAGCAAGTGCCCAGCAAATTGAGCATTGTATATATGGCGCAGGCAATAAAATTAAATAAATAAGGTCAGTTAAAGAGCACTAGAAGTTAATTCATAGTGCTTTTTGTTTGCTAATGTTTAGATTATGGAATAATATATATCTTATAATACTTTATTAAATTATAAGACATTCAGTTGGGGGGAACTATGGAACTTAAAGTAATTCATGAAGATTTTACAGTATGCCAAATTAAAGACACAAAAGAAGTAAAGTTTGAAGATGATTTTTGCTTTCTTTTAAAAACAGATGAGGAATTATCACTTGTTTGCAAGACGCTATTTGTACCAAGTAATACTATAAATAGGGAAGATGGTTGGAAAGCTTTTCGCATCGAAGGTGTTTTAGACTTTTCACTCATTGGTATTTTGTCAAAGATAGCAACGGTGTTAGCTGAAAATAAGATTGGAATTTTTGCAGTATCTACTTTTAATACGGATTATATATTAGTTAAGGAAGAAAACTTTAAAAAAGCTTTAGTTGCTTTAGAAGAAGCTGGATATAGCATAAGAAAAGGTGAATGAGAAGGCTGAAAATAAAGTGACATTTTTAAGATAATATAATTTATCATCATAAAAGGCTTCTAATTGTAACATGTTGGGAGCTTTTGTTGTATTTACAAATTCTCTAATTTACAATATATTCTGAAATATAATAATAGGAGGCGTTGTGTAATGAAAAAACATGGTTTTTTAGGCTTGTTTTTTGCACTCTTTATGTCTGTTATAATGCTAAATAGCACGAGTATTTTGGCAGCTACAGATGTAAACCACCCTGGATTTAGAGTAGAGGGCAGATTCCTTTATGACAACCAAGGTGAAAAGACTATTTTGTATGGCATTAACAAAATGGTTGTTTGGATGGACAAAGATGGTGACCCATCCTTTTCTGAAATTGCTAAAACTGGCGCAAATTGTGTCAGAATCGTATGGACGATGAAAGATGGTACAGCAGCAGAATTAGATAAAGCTATCACAAATTGTCGCAGCGAACATATGATTCCCATGGTAGAGCTTCATGATGCGACAGGTAATTTCAGCCAGTTATCTAGCCTTGTAGACTGGTGGGTGGATCCAGCGACAGTAGAGGTTATTAAGAAGCATCAGGAGTATCTTTTAATTAATATCGGTAACGAAGTGGGTGACGGTAATGTTTCTGATGCAACATTTAAGGAAAGTTATATAGAAGCAGTCATAAGAATGCGAGAAGCTGGTATTCATGTGCCATTAATTATTGATGGTTCTTCTTGGGGGCAAGATATTAATAAGCTTCAAGCATGTGGCCCAGATATTTTAGCTGCTGACCCAGATGCAAACTTAATGTTTTCTGCCCATTTGTGGTGGCCTTATATGTATGGCCATACAGCACAAGAAGTTATTGATGAACTTACAGAAACAGCAGAAATGGGATTACCACTTGTAGTGGGTGAATTTGCAAATCAATGGGAGCAGACAGAGCAAGGGCAGATTCCTTATAAAACAATTATGGAATACTGTGCGAAATATGAGATTGGTTATTTGATTTGGTCATGGGGTCCTGGTAACAGTCCTCAGACATTCTTAGATATGACGACAGATGGCACATTTGATACAATGCAAGATTGGGCAAAAGAAATGGTATTTGATGATAAATATGCCCTTGCAAATCTTGTTCAAAGACCAGCTTCAATGTTAACAGGTCTTCCAGCTAGCTTACCAGAAGCACCATTAGCAGCAGGGAACCTTGCAGGGGGTAAAGCTGTAACCTATTCTACCAAAGAAGGTGCAGCTTATGAAGGCAGCAATGTAACAGACGGGAATATGGATACACGTTGGGCATCTGATGCTAATTCTCAAACAGATTGGATAATGATTGATTTAGGTGAGACAAAAGAAATTAATAAGGTGCTCATTGATTGGGAAAATGCTTATGCCACACAATATCAAATTCAGGTTTCAGATGATAAACAGACTTGGAAAGATGCTTATAGAACATATAACGGCAAGGGTGGTCTAGAAGAAATTGCAGTAGATGCCACAGGTCGCTATGTTAGAATTTATTGTACACAAAAATATGGTTATACATGGGGTTATTCTATTTTTGAAGTAGGTATTTATGGCCCTGAATCTGAGTTATCAGCTTCAGTTACACCGACTATTGCTGTCTTTGATAAAAATGTAAGTAAACAAGAGGACTTAGTCTTTACATTAGATTCTAAAACAAATACATTAGTTTCAGTTAAAAATAAAGATGTTGTTTTAAAAGCTGATAAGGACTATGTAGTATCAGGAAATCAGTTAACCATTACAAAAGCATATTTAAGTACACTTGAAAAAGGTAAAGTGCAATTGACATTAGTTTACGATGCGGGTGTTAATCCTGTTATTAATATTGCAATTGGTGATACATCACCGATTGTGGCGTCATCTAACTCAGTGATTGCACCTACAACAGCTACTTTTGAAAAAAAAGCACCAAGTGAAGTTAAAGTTGAAATGACATTAAATGAGAATACGTTAACGGCTATTTTAAATGGTGCAGAAGCATTAGTAGAAGGGAAAGACTATACAGTAGAAGGCAGTACAGTAACAATTTCTGAAGCTTATCTCATGTCATTAGCGACAGGTAAAGCAAATTTAACCTTTGTATTTAGTGCTGGCGTAAATCGTTCATTAATGATTACAGTTACTAATACCGTTCAAAATGCATCTGTTTCGCCATCTAATGCAATATTTGATAAAGCGCAAGTAGCTGATATTACAGCTAATTTAGATTTAAAAGGTAATACTTTAACAGCTATTAAAAATGGGGAAATAACTTTAGTAGCAGGTGAAGATTACAGGATAGTAGATGATCAGGTGACTTTTAAAGCAGATTATCTTGCAACATTAGAAAGAGGAAACTATACATTTGCCTTTGAATTTAATGAAGGTGAAGTAGCAAATTTAATTGTTAAAGTCATTAACTCAGCTGAAAAAGATTCAGTAGTGACACCTAACGAAGTAATCTTTGATAAATATGTAGATTCAGAAAGTGGCGAAGTATTAAGGGATGTCAACTTAAATATAGCATTTAATGGAAATACATTAGAAGCTATTAAGCTTGATGATACAGTGTTAGTAGCGGATGAGGATTATGTTGTAACAAGTGAAGGTGTCACATTCCCAGTAAGTTATCTTATGAGCTTAGCAAATGGTAATTATGAACTTAAATTTGACTTTAGTGCAGGTGAAATGCAAGTTGTTACACTTGTTATTAAAGAAACAACACCAGTAGCAGAAGGTGCAATTAGCGTAGAACTTACTTCAAATAGCTCAGTAAGCACGAATACATTAAGCAATAACTTTAAATTACAAGTAACAGATGAGAGTGAATTTGACTTATCTAAATTAGATATTCGTTACTATTTTACAGCAGAAGATATGACAATTGGTCAAACATGCTGGATTGATAATGCATCTATTCAATATACATGTGATCCATGGTATATGAGTATAACGAGTAATGTAACGGCTAATATTGTAAAAATGGACGTACCAACAGAGACAGCTAATACATATCTTAGTTTGACCTTTGACTCAGGTGCACAGCTCAATCAAGCAGGTAAGATGGAAATTGCAACACGTACAGCCAATAATAACTGGTCAAATTTTGATCAAAGTAATGATTTCTCATGTAATGATGCAACTAAGGTAGCCGTATTTTATGATGGTAAGCTTATCAGTGGTTCTATGCCAAGATAAGTAAAAAAATGTACGCCGAAAGATAGAAGACTTTTTAGTTTATACCTTTAGGCGTACATTTTTGTTTTTATAGTATGGTATAATGGCTGTAAGAGCTGACTTTTTTCAAAAGATGGAAGTAGCAGTCAGTCAAGGACTTTATAAAAAATATGAAGAGGTGGATGAGCAGGGCATAATAAGTATTTGTATGCAAAAGTATGGGAAGAAGAGCAGGCGGGGCAACTGCAAAGAGCTTTTATAGATTACTGCAGGATATTATACGATTGCAAAGCGTAAGGAGAGGCAAGTAGAGTAGGTACTACAAATGATAGAAGGTTATTTAATAATAGAGAATAAATGCCATGAAATGAGACAATATCAGTTCGTGGCATTTTTATAGACTTGTTCGATTTTGAACTTGTAGATGTTAGGCGAAAGTGGTTAGCATTACATTCTCGTATAAGCGTTTTATAAGTGTTCAGCTTGTGCACGTTCTAGGGCGTTTTCTAGGTTGCCATAGAGCGTGACATCTAAGTAGTGCATTAAAAGGTCAGCACTTAGAGGTGTTTCAGCAATACACCAATTGATGACTTGACCTAAAACAGCATCAATATAAAAATCTGAAAGAAACTGTAGATATTGATCTGAGATTTTCATATCACCAATGAGTTCATTAATAATAAGGTCTATAATATGCTTGGCATCCTGATAAAAAATGCTTTTTAGGTTAATACGACCTAAACTATTGAGGGCACAAATCCATACGGCTACATTTTCTTGAATATAACGAAGAAGGAGTAAAATACCATCCTGCCATGTCTCGCAACTTTTACTTTGCTTTAAAAGTTCAATAGCTTCTTGTTGAAACATCCAAATAGTAAGGTCATAGATATCTTGGAAATGATAATAAAAGGTTTGGCGATTAAGATCACAGTCTTCTGTAATTTCACGGACAGTGATTTTTTCTAAGGGTTTTTTAGCCATATATTTTTTGAGGGAATAGGCCATACGTTCCCGCGTGAGTCTAGAGATTTCTTCTTGTTTCATATAATGGCTCCTTTCATATATTTTAATATAGCATTATCTAAAAATAAAATAAACGTTAAGTATAGAAAAACTAGACAAAGGCAATCACTTTGTCTAGTTTTTTACATTTGTTAGAGGATTGTAGATTTTAATGTAGTGTCATTACAGATACAATAAAACAGCAAAGATAAGCATTTTAAGTGCTTTAATTTAACGAGGAGAGAAAAGGAGGTACTTCTTATGAAGTACAATCAAAAAATAGATTTTCAAGCACACTACTTACCACCTACATATTATGAATTCCTTGATAGTCAAGGATTATCTATGCCGGATGGTTTCCCCACACCAGAGTGGGATGAAGAAATACAAAAGGAATTAATGGCGGATTTAGGGATTGCATTTGCACTTTTAACGGTGTCTTCACCAAGCCTTTATACAAAGGATAAACAAAAAACATGTGATTTTGCAAGAAGGGTGAATGAAGAAGGTGCACAGATTGTAAGCAGAAATTTACAGCAATTAGGATTTATTGCCACTGTGCCATTACCTTATATTGAAGAGAGTATCGCAGAAACAATTTATGCATTAGATACATTAAATGCAGATGGCATTGGACTTATGACGAATTACGGCGGTATGTATTTAGGCGATTCAAGTCTAGAGCCATTAATGGCAGAACTTAATAAGCGTAAAGCTTTAGTTGTTTTACACCCTACAGAGCCGGCAGTAGTGGTTCCTAATGTATGTGAGGGGATGTCTATTCCCACTATGGAATACTTTTTTGAAACAACCCGTACTTTTAGCAATATGGTGATACATGATTTATTTGAACGTTATCCAGATATTAAATGGGTATTACCACATGCGGGTGCTTTTATTAGTATTCTGGCAGACCGTTTTGATAGTTTTGCACTTATGTTACGTTTCCAAAATCCAACACTTGGTGTAGATATTCTGAAAAGTATGGCACATGTTTACTATGATGTGGCGGGATTTAGTGAACCTAAGCAAATTGAAATGCTTTTAAGAAATGTAGCGGTAAGTCATTTAGTTTATGGAAGTGATACGCCTTATACGCCTATTGAGGCATGCATAGGACAAACAGAAGCATTAGAAGATACCAATAAATTAACAGATGAAGAAAAACAGATGGTCTTTACAACGAATGCCTTGGAGTTAGTTCCAAGATTAAAGAATATAATGAAAAAATAAAGGAGTATAAAATGAATTTATTAGATTTAAAACAACAATATGAAATAGAAGTAAAAGCACCAGTAGGGGGGATTAAAGCTATTGTAGATATTACACGTGAGGGTGAAAATGCATTCCATGGTAAAACGCAAATTATGGGAAAGGAATGTGTCTTTGATAAGGGTCAAATTAACAATGTTAATAACTTTTTATTCCATGTGACAGTTCCATTACCTTTTGGAAAATTAGAGTTAGATGTCAATGTAGTGGTGGATGAAGAAGGAAAAATAAAGGGGGAAGGTGTAGCACCTAGACGCAAGCCTATGTGCATTGTCGGGAAGCGTGTTGCATAGCTACTAAAAATAAAGGAGGACAGTAAAGTGACAAGAACGAACAACAAAATAAGTTTTATGGAAAAGATGGCAACCTTTATTGTAGACAAACGGAATGGCATATTTTTGGCTTTTTTAGTGGCAGCTGTTTTTTGTGCTTTTTCCTCAAGTTGGGTAAAGGTCAATGAAGACATTACAACCTATTTACCTGAGACTACTGAAACAAGGCAGGGTCTTATAATTATGGAGGAGGAGTTTGTAACTTATGGGATGGCAGAAGTGATGATTGATAATGTCACTTTTCTACAAGCTCAACAAATTGCAGATGAAATTTCCCAGATACCAGGGATTAAAGAAGTAGTTTTTGAGGACAATAATGAACATTATAAGGGGGCAGCAGCCCTCTTTAATATTACGTTTAGTGGAGGAGAAACAGATGATATTAGCATAGAAGCAATGAACCAGATGAAAGAAATGCTAGTATCTTATGACACATATATTTCTAGTGAAGTAGGTGCAGGATTAGCCGCACTTATTCAGTCAGAAATGAATATTGTCATGGTGGTTGTCATGGTTATTATTCTGTGTGTCCTTTTATTTACGAGCCATACTTATATGGAGATTCCAGTACTTTTGATTACCTTTGGAATGGCAGCCTTACTGAATATGGGAACTAACTTTTTATTTGGTGAGATTTCCTTTGTTTCTAATTCAATCGGAGTTGTACTGCAGTTAGCTTTGGCTATTGATTATGCTATTATTTTATGTCATCGCTATATGGAAGAGAGAACTCATTTAGCACCTCGAGAAGCAGTTATTATTGCATTAAGTAAGGCGGTTCCTGAAATTTCGTCATCTAGCTTAACCACAATTTCAGGGATGGTAGCACTTATGTTTATGCAATTTGGCTTGGGATTTGACTTAGGCATTGTTTTAATCAAGGCAATACTGTTTAGTCTTTTGTCTGTATTTACCTTAATGCCAGGATTGTTAATGTTATTTTCATCATGGATCGATAAGTCACACCATAAGAATTTTGTACCCAATATTACAAGCTGGGGAAAATTAAGTGTAAAGACGCGTTATATCATCCCACCTATTTTTATGATTTTGCTAATCGCAAGTTTCCTTATCTCAAATAATTGTACCTTCGTATATGGCTATACGACACTATCAACCATTAAAAAAAATGAAAGCCAAATTGCCGAGAAAAAGATTGAAGAAACTTTTGGGAAAAACAATTTACTCGTTATAATGGTACCTAATGGAAATTATAAGCAAGAAGAAAAATTGATCCAAGAACTAGAAAAATTAGAGTATGTGGATTCGGCCATGGGACTTGCAAATATTGAGGCAATGGCTGGTTATGTATTAACAGATGCATTGATACCACGTCAGTTTGCAGAACTTACAGATTTAGATATTGAGGAAGCAAAATTACTCTATTCAGCTTATGCAGCAAAAAAAGAAAGCTATGGTGAAATTATTAGTGGTATTGATCAGTATAGGGTACCACTTATTGATATGTTTGGTTTCTTGTATGAGCAAAAAGAACAAGGTTATATCACTTTGGATGATGAAATGAATGATGAGATTGAAGAGATTAATACGCAGCTTAATGATGCAAAATTACAACTTCAAGGTCAAGATTATAGTCGCATGCTACTGAATACAAGTTTACCTGAAGAAGGCGAAGAGACATTTGTAGCCCTAGATGAATTACATGCCATTATTCAAAAATACTATCCACAGGATACTTATATTGTAGGAGATTCTACAAGTGATAATGATTTAGGAACCAGTTTTATAAGAGATAATGCAGTGATTAATATCTTATCAGCACTGTTTGTGACAGTCATTTTACTCTTTACTTTTCAATCAGCGGGACTTCCTATTTTATTGATGATGATTATAGAAGGTAGTATTTGGATGAATTTCTCCGTACCTGTGTTAACACATACTAATATGTTTTTTATGAGTTACCTTATTGTAAGTTCTATTCAAATGGGTGCTAATATTGACTATGCTATAGTGATTACCAATCGTTATCAAGAATTAAAGAAAAAGATGCCCCAAAAAGAGGCAATAGTGGAGACCTTAAATCAGGTATTTCCGACAATTATTACGTCGGGATCTATTTTAGCAGCAGCGGGTCTTTTAATTGGGGTACTATCTTCAGAAGAAGCTATTTCTTCTATTGGGATTTGTCTAGGAAGAGGGACTATTATTTCTATTATTTTAGTGATGGGTGTTTTACCACAGCTTTTAATATTAGGAGACTTTATTATTGAAAAAACAGCTTTTACAATTAGTCTGCCAAATCGCTTGCAGATGGAAAAAAGATACTTAGAATTAGATGGACATGTGAAAGGTTATGTATCAGGTAGAGTTGATGCGCAGATACAAGGTATTTTAGAAGGGACTATTATACCGGTGACAGAACCTCAAAGGTCTGAAGGTGCTGAAAGGTCCCAAGAAGAAAAGGAGGAAGCTAAGGATGAGAAGGCATAATAGATGGACAACATGGATTTTGATACTGTCTTTAGTGGTTTCTTTATTTGGAAATGTGGAGACAATTTTTGGTGCAGATGAAAATGTTGTTGCTATTGGCAGTGTGACAGAGCTAATTCAATTAGCTGAAAACTGCACTTTAGATACATGGAGTGAGGGGAAAACTATAAAGCTCACTACTAATATTGATGTTTCCGAAATAGATTTTGAAGGCATTCCTATTTTTAGTGGAACCTTTGAGGGGAATGGCTATACGATTACAGGTTTAAATATTAGTACTAGCGGTTCCGTACAAGGACTTTTTCGCTATATTAAGGAAGGCGCCATTGTTAAAAATCTCACTGTAAAAGGAAATGTTGTTCCAAGTGGGACTAAGAAAACAATAGGTGGTATAGCAGGTAAAAATGCTGGAACCATTAAAGGATGTCAATTTATAGGTAGTGTAAGTGGCGAAAGCTATATTGGTGGGATTGCTGGGATTAATGAATCTACAGGGAAAATCATTGAAGCGATTTCACAAGGAATGGTAGTTGGCGAGCACTATATAGGTGGCATAGCGGGTGAAAATTTAGGAATCATTTTAGAGAGCATCAATAAAATGAGTGTGAATACTTCGGCTACTGAGGAAAAGGTAAGCTTGGAGACATTAGAAAAAATAGAGTTAGGAGAATTAAATTCTACAGAAAATACGACAACTAAAACAGATGTGGGGGGTATTACAGGGTTTTCAACAGGTATTATACAAGGTTGTAAAAACTATGGCATAGTAGGTTATAAGCATATTGGTTATAACATAGGCGGCATAGTGGGAAGACAATCTGGATATATCAGTGATTGTACAAATTATGGTGAAGTATATGGGAGAAAAGATGTAGGCGGTATAGCTGGGCAAATGGAACCGTATATATCACTGAAGTTTTCTGAGGATAAGATTTCTGATTTGCAAGATGAATTAAATCGCTTGCAAAGTTTAATGAATAAAACAATTGCAGATGCAAGTGATTATTCATCAGAGGTTTCAAGTCGGTTAAATACAACAAAAGGGTATATTGATTCTGCATTAGAAACGACCAATACACTGATAAATCAGACAGGTGATATTTATAATGAAAGTGTAGATAATATCAATGATTTAAGCGCGAGAGTAAGTGATACCCTAGAAAGACTAGTACCGATTATGGCACAGACCACAGTAATTAATGAAGAGTTATCTCAGGCGCTCGTGCAGTTAGCAGAAGTCATTTCAGCCTTAGAAGTGACTTCTACTGAAGGAAAAAAGGTGCTTAATCAGTTAGAAAAAACTTTAGATAGTACGCAAGATAATGTAGAAGATTATATAAAAGCCATGGCGCATCTATCAGCAGCATTTAAACAACTAAAAGCAGCTATTGGTGATGAGAATGAGATGAGACTGGCACTTGAGGAATTAAGTCAAGCTTTTAAGACGTTGGGAACAAGTGTAAAGTTAATCGGTAAAGGATTTAATGAGATTTCAGAGGAGATGGCACAACTTAAAAATTGGGTTCAAACAGATGAAAGTTGGGAAAGTTTAGTAGAGGGCTTTGATGAAGTGGGAGAAGCCTTAGAAGAAATGAACATGGCAATCATGCAGGCACAGGTAGCTGTAGAAGCCATAATAAGTGCAACAGATTTAGCAAGTGTAGAGGCGGCGCTTATAAGTTTACAACAAGCTACTGAAAATGGTGCGGCAGCAGCTGTGCATCTAAAAAATGCTTTGGCAAAAATTAATGTAGAGGATATAAGGAAAGTGATCTAGAGGCAATTCAACAAGAGCTTAATGAAGCTGTAGCAGATTTACAAATAGGCCTTGAAAATATAGAAAAAGCATTAGAATTATTGAAAGAGGCTATTTCTAATGAGGAGGCAGAAGCGGCAAAAGCTGATTTACAAGAGGCTTTAAAAAGTGTGTCAGCAGCACTGGAAAAGGCACAAAATGCTGGAGATAAGATGCGCATAGCATTGGAAGAAATCAAACAAAGTGGTGTTGCAGGAGAAGCTTCAGAAAGTATCGTTAAGCTTCAAAAGGGAATGGAGAATATTAAAGAAGGGCTAGGAAAGCTCGCTCAGGCAGTATCCGCCATTCAAGATGCTATGAACGGCGCAGCAGGAAATATTGATAGTACTAAGATTGAATCAGCGCACAATCAGTTAGAAGCTGCTATGGATCAGTTGATAGGTGCTATGGCGCAAACAACTTCAGTGATTTCAGAGTTAAAGAAAGTAATTAGTGTGACTGGAGATACTATAGTCGCAACTGATGAAGCTATGGCAAAAATCAAAGAAGTAGTACAGAAATTGCAAGGCATATCCATTAAGACAACGGCTGTTTTAACAGATATCAATGAGGTGGTCACAAATCTGGCCAATCAGCCAACGCTTACAATTCCTAATTTAGATAGTGAATATATGAATAATGCCAATCAGCTTACAACTACATTAGGGGATATTTCTAATGCATTAGGTGGGCTTGATAGAAGTGTTTCAAGTTATAATGATTTGATTCTTTCAGACATACAAAGTATCAGTAATCAATTTTTTGTGGTTACGAACTTACTTATTGAGATGACGCTAACAAATGAAGAAAATCCGCTGGATTTAAGTGATTATAAAGCAGATATTTCTGATGCGGATACAGAAGGCAATATCCAAGGTAAGGTTACAAAAAGTACCAATGTAGGACAAGTACAAGGTGATGTGAATGTAGGGGACATAGCAGGTGCTATGGCCATTGAGTATGATTTTGATCCAGAGGATGATGTGACAAAGGTTGGAAGTAGTTCTCTAAAATTCCAGTATCTTGCGAGAAGTGTCATTAGACAATGTACCAATAAAGGAGCGGTGACTTCTAAGAAGAATTATGTAGGTGGTATTGTAGGACGTATGGACTTAGGAACAGTCATTAACAGTATGGGTTATGGTAATATTACAAGTAATGATGGAGAATATGTAGGCGGTATAGCCGGTGGGACATATAGTCATATTAGAAACAGCTTTGCGATGGCGGTGCTTTCGGGTAAAAAGCATGTAGGCGGTATAGCAGGGTATGCCTCTAAGCTAACAAATAATTATGCCATGGTAGCCATAACAAATGCAGTAGAAACAAAGGGTGCCATTGCAGGTGAGGTGGAGAGCCTTGATGCACAAAATCAGAACTACTTTGTAGACCGCAAGGTTGCAGGTATTGATGGGATAAGTTATACAGGAAAGGCAGAACCTATTTCTTATGAAGCATTTACTAAAGTACAAGGATTGCCAACAGCATTTACGACTTTACAAGTAACCTTTGTAGTAGATGGGGAAACAGTGGCACAAATACCATTCCAATTTGGTGGAAGTATTGATACAAGTAAGTTACCTGAAGTGCCGGAAAAAGAAGGTTATTATGGTACGTGGCCTGAATTTGAGTATAATGCATTGACATTTTCAGAGACGTTAGAAGCTATTTATACACCTTATACTTCAGTCATTGCAAGCAGTACAGCAAGAGACGGTAAACCACTTGCATTAGTAGAAGGGACTTTTGCCCCAGATACAGTATTAAATGTCATGCCGTCTGAAACGGCTCTGCCAAAAGAGGTAAAAGGAAAAGGTGAAGTTTGGAAGGTAGTCCTTACTGGCAAGACTTATAATAAAGAAAAGAGTTATAGTTTACGCTTATTAAAAGCTGTCAGTGGAAAAACTAATATTTATGGCTTACAGCAAGATGGCACTTGGAAAAAGCTTACGGCTAAAAATAATGGCAGCTATATCTGTGTAGATATGGCAGGAAATACACAAACATTTTGTATAGAAAATGTAAGTTATACTAAAGAAATCATTTTTGGTGTAAGTATGACAGTCATTGCTTTAGCAATAGCAGTTGGCAGTATATTATTTTTAAGACGAAGAAAATCAAATAAATAACTCTACGGAGCGTTTATTGAAAGTACATCTTCCAATATTTATACTAAAGATATAGGTTATAAATAATTGGGGGGATTGAAATGAAAGTATTAGTTTTAAATGGTAGCCCTAAGGCACAAAGTGATACAATGCACATAACAAATGCATTTCTAGAAGGCTTAAATAAAAAACAAATGCATGAAATAAAAGTAATAAAGGTTATAGAACAAAAGATTAAGCCTTGTTTAGGATGTTTTAACTGCTGGCAGTCTGCCGACATATGTTGCATACAAAATGATGATATGCAAGGCATATTAAAGGAAATTGTAGCTTCAGATCTTATAATATGGAGCTTTCCATTATATTGTTATGGGATGCCATCTCATTTAAAAGCAGTATGTGACCGTTTACTACCGCTTTCAAATCTAGCAATGAGAGAAGAAGAGGGCAAAGTTGTTCATGAATCAAAAGTAGATTTATCCTCTAAAAAGTATATAATGATTTCAGGGTGTGGTTTTCCTGACTTTGAAGGGAACTTTGCACCAGCTGTTGCACAATTTAAGAACTGCTTTGGAAAAGAGACAGTGACTATTTGTATTTCAGAAGCACCTATGTTTAATGTAAAAGAAGCAGAAGCTGTAGCGAGCCCTTTGCTAGAAAAGATTAAAAAAGCTGGGGAAGAATACAATATGACTGGAAAATTAGCACAAGAAACCATTAAAGAAATAGAAACACCAATGATTCCTAATGAAGTGTATATTAAAAATATCAATGGACAATAAAATAATAAATCTAGATATTTTCGAAAAATATAATAATATACTTTAAAATAATCCAATAAAGACGATAAAAGAGTTAAGTCATGTACTACATACTTAGCTCTTTTAAAATTTAAAAAATAAGAAGAGAGCTATATAAATAACATAGGCGTGGAAATAATCTAAAGAAATATAAGACATAGCAAACATGAGGAGGAAAGTAGATGGGAGAACTTGCAAAACTTCCGAATATCGGAAGTACGGTAGAAGAACAGCTTAATAAAGTAGGGATTTATTCTTACGAAGCACTAAAAGAAGTAGGGAGCAAAGCTGCCTGGCTTAAAATTAAGGAAATTGATGAATCAGCATGTATTAATAGGTTATATGCCCTAGAAGGCGCTATAGAAGGCATTAGAAAAACTGCACTGGCAGAAGAAAAGAAACAAGAATTAAAGGATTTTTATAATACACATAAGTAATTTTGTGGTTTCGCTATATTTACTTTTAAGCATATAATTGTTAGAATAATGTAAACATAAAAAGTGTAAATGGTGAAATTAGGGGGAGAATATGGAAGAAAAGCAAGGCATAAGGCTGTATAATTTGATTTTTCCAATTTGGCTATTATGGGTATTTCCATTAACATGGATTGTTGTGTTACCGGCAAACTTTATAATTGATAGTTTGGTGGTATTAATTACCTTAAGGCTTCTTAAAGTAGGGAATATAAAGCAAAATTATAAAAAAGCTATCTTAAAGGTGTGGGGCTTTGGATTTTTATCTGATTTTATAGGAACAGCCTTTATGGTTCTGGCACTATTAATAGATCATTTATGGGAATATGATACAGCCATTGGAAAGTAGTGGTATGACTATATTGCAATGCCAGTATCTTATAATGCTTTTGAAAGTATATGGTCTATTATTTGGGTGACAATATGTGTGATTATAAGTAGCTTTTGTATTTATATCTTTAATTATAAAATCAGTTTTAGAAAATTAGAGATGGAAGAAGGAAATAAGAAGAAATTAGCTATAGCACTTGCCGTATTTACAGCACCATTTTTATTTTACATACCAACGAGTATATATTAGCTATTTAAAAAGTACGCTTACATGAATAATGTGGCGTACTTTTGCTTTTGGCCTTTAATAAAAACAAGAAAAATAAGTGTTATTTTTGAAACATGTAGAAAATATTAATAAAAAATGATATAATTTTTAGAAAATTAAAGTATATTATAAATTTCACATAGCTATAGATTTCACATTTATAAAATTTAGTTATTCATGATTTTTAGTCGTGTGAAATCATTGAGAGAAACCTATTTACCTACATGTATATTTCAAGGTTTTAGTTGGTTTCTCTATATAACATAATGAATAACTAAATTTTTTAAGCTTATTAGAGCAGAAAGTTATGAGGTGGCAGTAGAAATGCTTGAGATGACACATTAGTATAAGGAGGTAAAGATGAAGAAGGTAGTATGGTTAAGTTTAGGAATATTATTTATTGCAAGCACTATATGTATATTATTTAAGATTAAAGCAGTAGAAGTAAATACAGCAATCAATGCTTATAAGGACTATGAAGTGAGTGAAATAGATAGAGAGAAAGATTCAAGTACGTATACGTTACATAGATAATAGGGACAGCAGTATAGAAAGATATAATAATTAGAGATTAATAAAAAAAATATGAATTAAGTATGAAGCTTGTACTATAATTATAGTAATGAATATATTTTTAAAGGGGGAATAATTTATGAAAGAAGTTTATGCATTTTTAAAGAAGTGTGAAACATATTATATTGCCACGATGGATGGGGATCAGCCAAGGGTACGCCCTTTTGGAACCATAGATTTTTTTGAGAATAAGCTTTATATCCAGACAGGGAAAATAAAGGCAGTTTCTAAACAACTTCATGCAAATCCAAAAGTTGAGATTTGTGGGATTGTCAATGGAAAGTGGATACGTATAGAAGCTATTGCAGTTGAGGATGACCGCGTGGAAGCTAGAGAGCATATGTTGGCGGCTTATCCTTCATTAAAAGCAATGTATGCAGCAGATGATGGGAATACAGAAGTATTTTATTTAAAGGATATGAAAGCAACATTATATGCATTTGGTGAAGAGCCACAAGTTATTGAACTGCGATAAAGATTAAAGCAATAATTACATAAGAAGAGGGGGGCTCGTATGCTAGGCCTTTATTTTAGCGGCACAGGGAATACAAGATATTGTATGAACATTTTCTTAAGGAGCTATGGTGAAAAATCACAGCCACTTGCGATAGAAGATGATAAAACGAAACGTACAAGAGCTTATCATGATTTGATGAAAAAATCACTACAAGAAAATGAACTCATTGTTTTAGCTTATCCCATATACTATAGTAATTTACCTAAAATTGTTTATGATTTTATTGTCAGTCATCAAGATGAATTTAAAGGAAAAAAGGTTTTTCTTATGGCAACAATGGGGCTTTTTAGTGGGGATGGTACTGGGTGTGGTGCACGTTTACTTAAAAGGTATGGCGCAGAGATTGTGGGCGGTTTGCACGTCAAGATGCCGGATTGTGTTGGGGATGTCAAACTACTCAAGAAACCGGTTATAGAAAACAAAGAGATTGTAAAAGAAGCTGAACGAAAGATTATAGCAGCTGTAAGGTGTTTAAAAGAAGGGAAACCACCACAAGACGGTTTAGGCATGATGGCACAGTTAGCCGGGTTGTTTGGACAACGTTTATGGTTTTTAAATAAGACAAGACGTTATTCCAATAAATTAAAGATAGATGCATCAAAATGTATAGGATGTGGTAAATGCAGTCAATTATGTCCTATGCATAATATAGAGCTAGCTGGAAATAAAGCAGTTCCAAAAGGAAAGTGCACAATGTGCTATAGATGTATTAGTAACTGTCCTAAAAAAGCAATTACGTTAATTGGCAAAGAAGTTTATGAACAGTGTAAGGTAGAAAGATATATATAAAGCTATTTATATAGGAAAAAGAATTGAGACTTGTCAAAAAATGATGAGTCTTTTTTATTGTTAAAAAATAGCAAAAAGAGTACAATAACAATAGATGGTATTTTAAAAGCAGATGATACAGAGTAGATAAAACTTAGTATTTGAGAGATATAGGGGGATTTCACAATGAAACAGAGAAGCATTATACTTATACCACAGTTTAGGGGGAGAGAGATGGTGGAAAATATCAGAGATAAATATGACCCATTAGCACATAAAGTCAATGCACATATTACTTTAGTTTTTCCATTTTGCAGTACATATAGCACAAGAGAGTTAGAACTTTGGTTAAAGAAAATTTTAAAGAATGTGGAGCCTTTTGAAGTTGAGTTAAAAGGAATTTCTATGGCAAGTAATGCTTTTGAAAACTATTTGTTTTTAAATATTGTAAGGGGAAGAGAAGAAATTATGCAGCTTAATGAAACATTATATGACGGACTTTTAAGAGAGTTTAAGAGTGACTTACCGTATATACCACATATGACGCTAGGTAAATTGCAAAATAAAGAGGAATTAGATGCAGCTTATGAGGAAGTAAAGAAATTACAAAATACATTTGTAGCACGCATTGACACGGTTTATATAGAGGAAATTGATGAAGATGATTCATCAATCATTGAGATTGCATATAATTTATAAATGTCAAAATAGAGGTGGAGAAATTGGCAATTAGACAAATAAGACTTGGTGATGATGAGATTTTAAGAAAGAAGTGTAAAGAAGTAAAAGTAGTCGACGCACAAATTAAGGTATTATTAGAAGATATGCTAGAAACATTGCATAATACGCCTAATGGTGCGGCAATTGCAGCTTGTCAGGTAGGTATTTTAAAAAGGCTTGTGGTCATTGATATGAATGGTACGCTGCTAAAACTAGTTAACCCTAAAATTATTGAAACAAGTGGGAAGCAGGAGTGTGTGGAAGGGTGCTTAAGTTTCCCTAATAAATTTGGAAAAACGATACGTCCACAGAAGGTCACAATTGAAGCACTTAATGAAAATGGAGAAAAAATGATATTAACAGGAGAAGGGGACTTGGCAAAGTGCTTTTGTCATGAAATAGATCACTTAGATGGTATTGTCTTTATTGATAAGATTGTAGAGCCAATCATTAAATAAAAATTAAATAAAATTAGATAAAGGAGATTAAATAATGGAGGGATTTGTAGAAGTGCCTCATCATATTAATTTTTTAGCAAAGAAGTTATTTGAACATATTGACGGTGAAATTCAAGATGGGGCTATTGCTTATTTAGAAAAACAAGGGGGCGGCCCTATAGAAAATCATACACATGAGCATAATCATTTATTTATTGTTATAGAAGGGGAAGCTGTAATTATTTTAAATCAAGAAAAAGTAATTTTAAAGCAAAATGAATCTTATCTTGTAAAGGGCGATATACCACATTCTATATGGAATAATAGTGATGAAACTACGGTAATGTTAGGCATTTCAATTAGGTAGTAATGTTGGAGATAAGGTATGGAAAATTTTAGCCAAAATCAGGGAATTGATGCTTTAGAAAAACTGGAAAGGATGCTTTATAATTGGGTGAGGGCACATTATGAAATAAGTGAGAAAAGAGAAGCAAAAATAGAAAGTAGATTAAAGCATCTTAAAGAAGTCAAAGAAATAAGTCTAGAACTACTAGAAAAGCTAAATAGTGCAGATGAAAAAAATAAAAAGGTACTTATAGGTGCAAGCTATTTGCATGATATTGAGAAATTTAAAGATGATGAAAAACATCCTTTATTAGGCAGTATTTTTGTGAGAGCCTATGAAGCAGAAATTTTACAAATGGGATTTGAAAAAGAAGAAGTAGCAGAGCTATGTGAACTTATTTTATTTCATAATCAAGGTTTTTATAAAATAGGCCTGGAAGGCAATCTTATAGAAAGTGAAGAAAATAAGCACCGTAGCATTTTAATACACATTCTGCAAGATGCCGATAAGATTAGTAAAATTTATAAAGGTAAAGGCGACATGTATATGTTGCCTTGGCGTGCTTTAAAAGATGATGATGTATATAAGGCGGCAAAGCAAAGAAATATGGCGATTCATATAACAAAAAAAGGATTAAATACCGAGGTAGCCTATAAAACATTTGAGGAGCGATTTAATCAGTATATAAAAGGTTTAATTGATTGAGTATAAGTCTTAACCTATAGTCTTTATAACAATATAACTATTTGTTTATAGGAAGGCACAGTGCTAAAATAGGGACAGATAAGAATTTAGAAAAATCAATTAAAGGAGGATGGACATGAAAGCATTATCAAAGTTTAAAGTGGCTATATTAATGGCAGCTATGGCTGGTGTTGTGGCATTTAATGGGGGAATATCGCCTATACTGGCTAATGATGAAATAGCCGTTAATACAAAGTCAAATGCTGTAACGATTTTTCAAGGTGCTGAGTCTATAGGCACATGGCAGTTTGCACTTCCTACAAGTACCATTAAAAATGGTGGTACATTTGATAGTAGTATGATAAGTGAAGCAGGCTACTTTTATCTTACTTATACAGGCGATGAAAGTGAGGTGCAAATGATTCTTCAAAGTTGGTCTGGTGGGGCTGGTTGGGCACAGGTTGCACCAAGTGAAGTAGGCGCGCTTGGGAATGATACATATTATGCAAAATTTGATTATGCCACAATGTCAGCAGCATATGGTACAAATTTTGCGGCATTAGATAAGTTTTATGTTTTTTCAATTACAGAGCCCATTACAATTTGTTCTTTAGAATATAGAGAAGATGTGATTGATCCATCAGTTCCTACAGAACCAGTTGAGCCACCGGTAGTGGACCCTACAGAACCAGTTGAGCCACCGGTAGTGGACCCTACAGAGCCAGTTGAGCCACCAGTTACAGACCCTACAAAGGAAGTATCAGAATATAGTTTTAAGGCGACAGCTGAAAATGTGAAACAATTAGGCAGAAGTTACTATTATAAAGATGCTTTATGGCTCTCCTTATCAGGTGCTGGGGTAGAATATACCTTTGAAGGAACTAAAGCCAACGTGACAATATTAGGTGATAATGTGGCAACATCTTCCTGGGGTGAAAGTAGCCGTGCAAGAGTGGGCATTTTTGTAAATGATGTTTTAGTTGTTGACAAAATGATTACAGAAGATGAGCAAACTTTTGAGATTTTAAATAGCAATGTAGTTCAAAATGCTAAGGTACGTATTGTGAAGCTTTCTGAATCAGCTAATTCAACAATTGGGATTAAGTCATTAGATGTGACAGCTACAGGTCCTATTGTACCTACTAAGGCTAAAAATCATAGTATTGAATTTATAGGAGATTCTATTACCTGTGGTTTTGGCGTAGATGATGAAAATCCTAACGGAAGCTTTACAACAGCTACAGAAGATGCAACCAAAACTTATGCGTATAAAACGGCAGAGGCACTTGATGCAGACTATAGCTTAGTAAGCTATAGCGGCTATGGTGTGATTTCTGGTTATACCAATAATGGTCTTAAGGCAGAAGATGCCTTAGTTGCACCTTATTATGATAAAATAGGCTTCTCATATGGTTATTTTAATGGCGAAATTGAAGTGGCCACATTACCTTGGGATTTTAGCAAAGCACAGCCAGATTTGATTGTAATTAATTTAGGAACCAATGATTTAAGTTATTGTGGCAATGATGTAGCGAAACAAAAAGAATTTGTAACGGGCTATATTGCATTCTTAAAGATGGTACGTGAAAAGAATCCACAAGCTACAATGCTCTGTACACTCGGTATTATGGGGGATGCATTATATCCTGCCATAGAAGAAGCAGTCGCAGCGTATACACTTGAGACGGGAGATCATAATGTTGCAAGTATGAAGTTTGATGTACAGTCATATAATGATGGTTTTGCTGCATGTTATCATCCAACAGAAAAAACACATAAAAAAGCCGCTAGGAAGCTAACGGCTGAAATTGAAGAACTCATGGGTTGGGAGGCAAATTAACACCATCCCACCCCTAGTAAATAAAATTTTTTGTGAGAATCTAGGCCGTTGATATATAGTTCAAACTGATGAGGCTTCGGTGTATTTTCTTCTAGTACACACATAGGTCTCGGAAACTGCCAGACGAATTGGCAGTAACCTTGTAAGAAATGGGTATGTACTTTATCAATATGAATGGTTGCAGTTGCAAAATTAACATCGTTTGTTTGAAAAAATAAGAAGACAAGTATTTTACAACTTAAGGAAAAATACAAATAGTGTTCTAAGTGAGATAAGTCATTACAAAGTAGGTTAGAAAAAATGAAATCTGGGTTTTCTCTCAGGGTAAAGTTGGTATCACTTATTTTATAGAGTGCTTTAGCACTTAAAAAATGCATATTTTCATAGGGGGCAAAGAAGTAACATGGAGGTAAAAATTTCTTTATGTTGCTTTTTTGCATGCTGATTTGTTTAAAATAGTAACAGATGCAGTCTGCAATAAGTTGATGTCCGAGTTGGTGCGGATGAATATAATCGGCATAACAATCAGACCAACATAGCATTTGCGCATTGAAATAGGTTTCTAGGGCATCCCCTAAGTTAATCACTGGAAGGTCATAATATTTTCCCATATGGGTCATATAAGGTGCAGCAGTATGGCTCGCCTGATCTTTTAAGGTGAGAATGATAAGAGCAGGTTGGGAAGGGAGGTTCAGGAGACTACGTATCAGGCTTTCAAAACGTATCATACCGCCTTGATCAAGTGTTTCATTAACGGAAAAATCAATAATGACTAAGTCTGGGGCAAAATCTCTAATATGACTTTCTGTAAGAATAAGTCCCAGTAAGGCAAAGCTGCAAGAAATACCAAGATTAAGGTATTCTACTTGCCGTGGCCCATAAAGCTTTTGAGATAGAAAGTCATAGATTAAATTCCCATAAGGCATAGCAACCTTTTTATTTGCAATAAGGCCTTCTGTAATAGAACCACCTAAGGTGACGAAACGCAGCACCTCATTATGTTGTAATTTTTCGGTTACGTGTTGAATACGCTGTGAATGACTGGTGTGTAAAAGGGCAGATGCAAGTAAGTTTTCATAGTGGGCTTCACCTAGTTTTTGTTTAATTGTCATCATTAATCCTCCAAGTCCCTATGCTAATAAGCTGTTTAAGAAGCAAACTATATTCCATAGCAATTTTAGAAAAATAGCCGTTCCTTCTAGAAACAAGTGAAATGGTACTTTTACAAAGTGGATGGTTTAAGGCATAGTAATAAGGATGTTGATAAAAATTACCAAAACGTATGAGTGTATCAGGGATAAATGAAAGACCTAGTCCGGAGAGTGTAAGAGCGAATAAGGTGTCGAGCGTTTTAACTTCTAGCAATGTGCGCGGTTTGAAATGAGCAGTTTCACAAATTGTACGAATTAAATCTGCAGGATATTCCCCCTCTGTGGTACAAATAAATGGCACATCCTGAAGCAGACTTAAGTCAATAGGGGGGGACATAAGCGCTTGAAGAGAGTTGTTTTTAATATCTGAGGCTGTAAGTCGGTAGTCTTTAAGCGTATCATTTAAGGGATGAGTAGGTGGAAGTGCCAAATAAAGCTGTTCTGGGGCTAAGTCTTCCACATGAAAGGTTTTATAGTCAAACGCATAGGTGCCAATCACTAAATCTAGTTTACCTTGCTGAATAAGTGCTAGAAGATTTTCCATACTATCTTCCATAATTGAAATTGTAATAGCAGGATATTGTGCATGAAAAGCAGTAATACTTTTAGCGAGTAAATATGAGGCACGAAAAGAAGAGGTACCAATTTTAAGGGTGCCTTTTTTGAGTGCCATTAAATCATAAAGTTCATTTGTTAAATCATCTTCTAAATCCTTCATTTTCTGAGCAGCTGCAATATAAACTTCACCCGCCGCGGTGAGGCGTATAGGTGATGTACTACGATCAAAAAGAGAAAGCCCTAATTGCTTTTCTAGATTAGAGATATATTGACTTAGTGAAGGCTGTGTCACATAAAGTTTCTTGGCAGCTTTTGAAAAGCTTCTAAGTTCCGCAAGTGTTAAAACATATTCTATTTGCTGGGAAGTCATGAATAAATCCTCCTATAAGGTCCTGAGATATTATGAATTAACTATACTGCAAAAAAGGATGATTAAAAAGATTGAAGTATTATGATGTAAAGAATAATGTATAAGTTGTAAGGTAGCAACCCCTTAAAATTATATGAAATGACACATAATTGTTTTATAATAAGATGATAAGTTTAAAATAAGCAATAGATGTAAAAGTAAGGAGAATTTTAACGAGATGTTATTTATAATGGATATTGTACCTATGATGAAAGTCCTTTTAAAAGCGCCAAGCAAATGCCAGACTTGTGAGCAGATGGGAGAGCTTGAACTCATTAAAGCATATCATTGCTTTAGATTATTTTTTATACCACTTTTTAAATGGCATGTGCAGTATTATTTAAAACATAGTTGTGGTGCCCAAGTAGAAATTACAGAAGAAGTGGCAACAAGCATTATATCAGGACAAGTAGACCTTGCCAGTGTATATTTTAGCCATAAGGTAACAGAACAAAATGTCTGTATGTATTGTGGAAGACCGCTACAAAGTGGATTTGAATACTGTCCATATTGTGGAAGGAAACATTAAGAGAAGGAAAGAATTTTTATAAAAATAAAGGGCATTGTTTGAATGGATAAAAGAATTTATTATAGATTTACAGCAAACAGCTGGAGCTATAAAATAGATAGATTAGGGGAGAAGATTATGAAAGATATAAATAAGGCACTCATTGATTGGGCAATCCAAACAATCGAAAGAGAGTATCCAGAGGATGTTGCCGTACTTATAGGACGTAAGGGGGCTTGCAAGATTCCAACTGATTCACAGAACGTGGCATTTGATTTTTTTATCCCAGCTACAGAGGGGGCTATAACTTTGCAAAAACATTTATTATTGAAGAGATGAGCTATGATTTATTTGCAATGTCTTGGGAACGTGTAGAAGGGCTTGCTCAGTGTAATGAATCTTTAACAGCACTTCTTGCGGATGGGGAAATTTTGTATGCACGGACGAAAGAAGAAGCTAAACGCTTTTTAAAATTACAAGAGACTTTAAAAAACAATTTACAAAATCAAAATTTTGTGTTTAATAAAGCATTAGAAAAAGTAGGTGCTGCAAAGACACTTTTTGAGAAGTTGATTTTAGAGGATTCTTTGAGCTATGTGTGTAAAAAGGCAGGCGGGATTTTAAATTATTTAACAGAGGCTCTTGCGCAAGAAGCTTTTATGAGGAACGTAACTGTAAAATTCGTCAGCAGTTTGAAGCAGGAAGTAAGCTTGAGGATTTAGACCAAAAGTATAGTTTGTCAGTAGACACGATACGTAAAATTTTATATAAATAAGTTAAAGTCCAACACGATAAAAATCTTTACCTAAAATAAGAGGAGGCATCAAGAAAGGCTATATAATTTCTGGGTGCCTCCATATTGTGACATAAGTAAGTATAAAAACTAGAGGAGTTTAATATGAATGTATATGACAAGTTATTAAAGTTACAAGTTATAGAAAATGCATGGGAAGAATGGGCGGCTTATCGTTTAAGTATTACGCAGTATTTAATTGATAATATAGAGGATCAGCGTGAATTGGCCATTTTTGGTGCGGGGCGATGTAATGATATGGACCTTAAACGTTTGCTCATGCATTTTGACCACTTGGTGTTAGTGGATTTAGACAAGGACAGTATGCAGGAGGCACTAAAAAAACAAGGCTTAGAAAATGAGCCGAGAATAACACTTATTACGGCTGACTTCGTAGGAATTACACCAAATGACTATCGAAGTTTTGCAGATACTTTAGTCTATACGGTACGTCAAAGAGGGCTTGAAACATCTATGGTAGAATTGACGCAGGTGGCAATAAGAGAACTTGATAAGTTGTACCGACAAGCTATGGAAATGCCGTTAGTATTTAAAAAGTATAAAAATATTGCAGTTATCGGTATTCATAGTCAGCTTATTTCGATGTTAGATTGGATTTGGCAAGCGATACTGCAGACATTAGGACGACAAGAAAGTAGCGTGCGTCAAAAAATTATGGCCATGAATACGGCATTTATTCAGCGATTTGATACGGCTTTACTTGAAAGTGCAGAGGGTCAGATTGTAATGGGCTATGAAATAGAACGCATAGGGAGACCTGGTGCAGTACAAGGAGCTATGCAAGGGGCCATTGATTTTAAAGAGCGTGTAGACCGCGGTGAAATCAAACTTTGTGATTTTAGTCAGATGGATTGGCCATTTGACCAAAAACAAGGTATTGTGTATCATATGGGAATATTTGCAGTAGAGAGGCTAGAAAGTAGGGATTAGTTAGAAAGTAGAGATTAGTTAGGCGGAAAAAATGAAGATTGAAGGATGGAGGAGAAGAGAATGAGAAAATTAGGAAAAGAGGAAATGGGAAAGATTGCTGGCTTATTTGAAGGAAACCAGGACACTTTAATTTGGTCTTGTTTAGAAGGCGTGATGGGGAGTGCGTGGTGTGATGAATTAGGGACAGCAGCACAGGTTATAAATGGGGATTTTTGTTTTTTTAGTGGTGATGCTAGAGGTGAAGAAGCAGAATTATTAGTAAGGCATATTCCAGAAGAATATCCCAATGATTATTTACTAATGGTACCAGGAGATAGGCAGTGGGGGGATTTGATTGAAAAGGTTTATGGGGAAAAGTGTTATGCCTTTAAGCGGTATGCTTTTAAGAAAGAAGGGGATGTATTTGACCGTCAGAAGCTTGAAGGTTTTATTCAAAGCTTACCCGCTGAATTTACCATTTGTCCGATTGATGAGAAGATGTATGAAAGATGTTTAGAAGAAGAATGGTCTAAGGATTTATGTGCGCAGTTTAAAAGTGGTGAAGACTATGTACGAAATGGTTTGGGATTTGTAATATGTTATGAGCATACACCTGTATGCGGTGCCTCTTCATATACAAGGTATCGTAAGGGCATTGAAATCGAAATTGATACAAGAGAGGATTTTAGAAGAAGGGGACTTGCCACAGCTTGTGCTGCAAAGCTTATTTTAGCCAGCTTGGATAAAGGGCTTTATCCAAGCTGGGATGCAGCTAATTTACATTCTGTCGCATTAGCCAAGAAACTAGGTTATCATTTGAGTCATGAATATATCACTTATAGTGTATTAAGCCTCAAGAGAATCTAGGAAACGGACATGATCGGTATAAAGTTTACCTGGGAATAAAGTCAGATAAATGTCATTAAGATTTTCATAGATAAAGTCGTCATGCCATTCAGGGTCGATTGGCAGATAAAGAATAGTAAATTCTACACCGAAGCAGTTGGCTGTAACACCGGTTTGTGAGAGACCATTTCTTTCATAAAAGGCAAGGCGTTTTGTACGAATCTTTAAATCGGCAGCATCTTTAGCTGTGCGTAGACTTTCAATTTCTATAATAATACCTTTATAGTCTGTACAATGGGCTTTAAGCATTTTTAAAAATTGACTACCATAATCTTGCCCTCTAAATCCTTCACATACAGCTAAATAATCAAGCAGGAGTACATTACCGCCTTCTTGATGTGTCAGAAAGGCATAGGCTCTAAGTGAAGTGCCTTCAAATAATCCAAAGCCTTCATAAAGTCCTTGAGATATAAGATTTAGGATACTTGTTAAGGGTTTAAGTTCATCAGCAGGAAAGTCGTTTTTCATATGCGTATGATAAATCGTTGCAATAGCTTCTGGGCTTAAAGATTTCATTTTTAACATAACTATTCTCCTTAATATAAGTTGTCATATAGAATATAAATGGGGTAAGTCAGCATTGACTGCCGCTTTTAATTTAGTAGATTGTTCTCTATATAGGTTTACATATAAATATGAGTATATAATGAAGAATAGAAGGTGTCAATATAAGAAGAAATGCCAAAAATAAGGAGGTTTTATAAAAAGTTTTAAGGAGATGGCTACATGGCAAATTATATTGTGGTATACTATAAAATATAGATTTCACATTTATAAATTTTAGTGAGTAAAAAAATGGAGGCAGTACAGTGGACATTAAAGAACTTGATCGACTTGCAAAAGAAAACAAACCAATGCCAGAGCGCCTAGCAATGTATGAACAATGCTACTATATTGCTTCAAGAGGATTGTATAGACAATACGATACAGGGGACATTACTTTAGAACAAGCTAAAGCAGAAAAAAGCCATGTGGTGAAGCAGTATCAAGAAGGAAAGCAGCAATGGCAACTTTTTATTAGTTTATATGAGATTCAAGATAAATTACAAGCCTTACAAAAGGATGGTTTTAATACCGCACTCGAAATGGAAATATTAGCGCTTATAGATAAAACACTTGAAAAATAGTATGATTAGGGAAATATTGCGCCACTCAAACATATGTAGTATCCTAATAGAGGAAGTAAAGGAGGTAGAAAAATGTCTCAACAAGAAAAACATTTAAAAACATGGGATGAAGCTATCTTAGAATTAGGCAGCTTTATTCAAAAATCAAAAGCTGAAGAAGCAAAGAAAGCTGCAGAGCAAGCTGAAAGTGTAGAAGAAGAGAAATCATCTAAATAATAGATTAAAGCATAATAAAAGTGGGAATCACAGAAAAATTTTGGGGTTCCCACTTTTATTATGTATTTATTTCAATAATGAGTTTATTTAAAAACTACGCATTAGGCGTTTAAGCCTTTGCGCATAAGACGTTGTTTCGTCATAATGAGACGATTAAGTGTATTTTCATCACTGCTTGATAAGTTGACAAACTTAACACGATGAGAATAAGCACCAGAAAGTGTACGTTCACCATCAAAGAGCACTCTACCAACAAGCGAAAGTCTTGTTTCTAAAAAGTCAAAAGATACATAAAGTAAAGTGTTTGCTTTTAAACATGCATCAATGACTAAACATACACCACCAACACTAATATTAACAATTGTCCCTTTATAATGAGGGGAATTAACTGGTGGAGTTGTCATGTCTTCTAGAAGGAGCTGATAGGTTGCATCCAGACTTGTATCTAATCTAAAGAATTGACGTTGTTGTTTACGTATAAGTGGTTTTAAGATTTTACAAGAATAATAAACATTTCCATCTTTTTTTAATGGCGCCAAGACTTGAACCTGTGTTGTATAAAGTGCTGTTTTGGTCATAAAGGTAATTTCCAAAGGCCTTGCAGTAGATAAAATAACCCAGTCTAATTGTTCAAGTGGTGCTGCCAGTGTAATCGTATCATTTTCCCATTCAGAAAGTTTCGTAACATATGTTTTATCATCTACAGCAATACGTATTTTAAGGTTAATATCCTTAAGTAAACTTTCGCGATAGGCAATGATGCTGTCATGTGTCAATACAGCTACGTCTTTTGTTGTGCCTCGTTTTAGCAATGTAGTCTCCCCCTTAATATTGTAGACAATTTAAAAAGGCGTTATGATACATCCCCATTGTCTATTCCATAAATATATCTCCATTAAGTATTATACAGTATTTACCTATTTTTAATCAAGTTCAATGTCCCCAGTGAGATGGAATCTATAGAATATGTTAAAAGACTTGCAAATCTTTGGTGAATATGTAACAATATTTCTTGAAATAATGAGATAATAGTTAAAAGATAGTAACTTACAATGAAGGAGCATAACGATGCCTAAAAGAAAACAAATCGTAGAAGGCGTGATTGAACATGCCGTATTCCCAAATAAAGGGGTACTCTATTTAGATAAAGAACCAATTTTCGTAACAGGAACATTCAAAGGTCAAAAAGTCCGTGCCAGATTACACAAAAGAAAAAAAGGTAACTGGGAAGCACAGCTTTTAGAAGTATTAGAAACACCAGAATACTTTGTAGAAGCACCATGTGAATACTTTGGTAGATGTGGTGGCTGTACATCACAGCAACTTGCTTACGAAGACCAAATTAAATTAAAGCATGACCAAGTAAAAGAACTTCTTGAAAATGCTAAAATCACAGGCTATGAAGACCTTGGTGTAATCGGCAGTCCAGAAAGCTACGGCTACCGTAATAAAATGGAATTTAGCTTTGGTGATGAAGTGAAAGACGGGCCTATGACACTTGGGATGCACCGTAAAAATAGCACGTATGATATTCTGACAGTAGATGGCTGTAAGCTTGTCGATGAAGACTTCAGCAAAATCCTAATGTACGTTTTAGCATACTGTAAAGAAAATAATCTTCCTTATTATAAGAAACTGCAACATACAGGTTTCATGCGTTACTTAGTGGTAAGGCGCTCAAAAACATTTGGTGAAATCCTAATTAATATCGTAACCTCTACACAGATGGATCATACATTTGAAAAATTAGTAGAAGGTCTTAAAGGATTAGCGCTTAATGGTAAGATTGCAGGAATCATCCACACATATACAGATACCTTAGCAGATGCCATTAAACCAGAAAAGGTAATGATTTTAGATGGTACAGATACAATCCGTGAAAAAATTCTCGGCTTAGAGTTTAAAATCTCACCATTCTCATTCTTCCAAACAAACACATTAGGTGCAGAGGTGCTTTACAAAAATGCCCTTGACCTTATTGATGATATGAACAATAAAACAGTGTTTGACCTCTACTGTGGTACAGGAACAATCACACAAATCATGGCAACACGTGCCCAAAAAGTATACGGTATTGAAATTGTAGCAGAAGCCATCGAAAAAGCAAAAGAAAATGCCGCATTCAATGGCCTTGATAACTGCGAATTCATCGCTGGTGACGTCCTTGTAGAAGTAGATAAATTGACAGGTTCACCAGATATTATCGTTCTTGATCCACCTAGAGATGGGATTCATCCAAAAGCAATTCAAAAAATCATTAACTTTGGTGCAAAAGAATTACTTTATATTTCTTGTAAGCCAACATCACTTGCAAGAGATCTGCCAATCTTACAAGAAGCAGGATATAGTGTAGATAAAGTGCTTTGCGTGGACATGTTCCCACAAACACCACATGTCGAAACTGTTGTTAAACTTCATAAATAAATCTATTGATATTCAATGTGTGTGAGGTTTTGTTGTATTGTTGAAGTGAGGTGGTTGGACACTTATTGGACACTTTTATGATAAAGAGTTTAAATTGTTAAATGTAGCATTAAATTGTTCAGCAACCTTTTTATCAACAGCATCTATTGTGCTAGTATAAGTATTCAGTGTAATATCTGTTTTAGAATGTCCTAAACGTTTACTTACAGCCTTTACATTTGCACCACTATTAATTAGAATAGTAGCTTGTAAATGTCTAAGGTCATGGAAACGGATAGCAGGTAATTCCAGTTCTTTAAGTAGAGCAGTAAATCGTTTACTTAAACAATGTTTAGAGATAGGTTTTTTAGTTATATGTGACCAAAAGATTTGTTTAGACATAGGGATATAAGGTAAACTATGTATATATTCACTTAAACAATCTAATACAAATTGAGGAGCATATATTTTTCTCGTAGAAGTAGGAGTTTTAGTTGATGTGGCTGCATCAATTAATTCTCCTTTTTCATTTCTAATTTGCCCCATCTGTTTGTCAATATTAATGATACCAGTTTTAAAATCAATATCATCAATCGTCAAGGCTCTAATTTCTGAATTTCTTAAACCACAACCTATGGCAAGATAGAATGCAGATTTATGCATTAAATTCAGCTCTTGATCATTATAGTAAGTAACTAATTTTTCAATTTGCTCAAGTGATAATAATTCTGTGTGTGAGCCAGTTTGAGCACGCTCATATTCTATCTTTCGATAAGGACTAAGTTCAACCATTCCCCATTTTTCAGCAAATGAAAGTGTCTTACTTAAACAAGCTAATATATTACTTACAGTGTTTGGTTTAAGCTGCTTAGATAGTTTATTAGCAAATTTTTGTATATGGATTGGTTGAATATCTTTTATATCCAAAATGCCAAATTCAGGTAGTATATATTTGTTATATGCTGTTTCATAAACACGTTGTGTATTTACCTTGAGTTTGGGAAGTACATATTCGTTATAGACAGTATCTGCTAATTGATTCATAGTAATATTCTTAGTTAAATTAACTCTACCAGCTATAATATCAGCTTTAAAAAGCATATGTTGCTTTTCGGCTTCCTTAAGTGCAGCTTTCGCACTAAGTGTTGGAGGAGCCTCAAAGTTCATAGTATATAATTGTTTTTTATGTTTAACTCTAAATCTCCAAGTTCTTTCTCCTCTTTTATCCATTGACATAAAAAGGCACATCCTTTCAAAAAAATATTCAAGAAAATTATAGTTTACATTCAGTTACTATGCAAACAAAAAAGGGTTAGACAATAAGATGCATAACCCTTTTTACTATTTAGAAACTAAAATTAAAAATAAACAGATAGAACTTAATCTATTGATAACTACAGTTTCTAATAACCTTTAATTCAAGCTTATCAACTTTATTTTCAACTCTTTTAAGCCCAGTAGAACTTCTATATCTTTATCCAATTGAACTTTTCATGCGTCAAAGGGAGCTTCAATTTTAGGCATCATATTGTGTTCTATTTCCACGTTAAGCTTATCAATTCTTTTCTCTAATTAAGCTACATCTTCTTTAGTTGCCATATTTTCATCGAGCTTATTTAATTTTTCTAATATCGGTTTTAATGTATCTCCCATATTAATCATCCTTTCGTTTATTTTTTTGTTTTATTATTTCGGCTTTCAATGCACTCGATTAGCTCTAATGCAAGTTCTTCTGTAAGGGTGTGACCACCAGTATTGATATGAACCAGCCCCATTTCATTAAGTTTTTGTTTAGTTTCTTCTGTTAGTAAAGAAGTATCATTAATTAACATAATATTATCACCTTTCATGTTTATTTTTTGTCTGTGAACATCTTTATTAGTCTTAATGGCTCAAACCAAATTGTATGCTCGTTTATAGTTACATATAATCCATATTTTTGTTTGTAATATTCAATAGCTTCCATCAGCAATTTTTCTGTAACCTCTAAGTAGTTAGCAAGTTCGGTACGAGTTAGACAAGGATAGTCTATTGCTTCAACAAGGGTTGTTAATGGAACTGTATGTTCAATTCCCCATCCTCTAGCCTTTTGTTCTTGCTTTTTATTATTAGTGTCATTTTGATTTAATATATTACCAGTACTGGTAAAATGATGACCGAGTTCTTCGCCTAAAGTGCCATGTTTTTCAGCATTAGTAGAGGATCTATTTATATAAGCGACGTTATCAACGTAATAGCCGCAGTCACTAGATAAAGGAAGTTCATATGATTCAATACCATGCTTTCTAGCTTCTTCAAGTAGTTTTTCGTATTTTGTCACATTAATCACACCCTGTATAAAAGTTATTTTCTTTTTTCTTGAAGTTTAGCTCTGTGTTTTAGAACCATTTCAAGATTAGACATGTTTTCCTCGTCGGTTAAACCATCAGCATGAGCTGCAATAGTAGTAAAACCATATTTTTCAATAGTAGCAGATATAGAATCAGCAGTATTAGTAACTTCAGTAGCAACATCAGTATATTTAGGAATTTGAGTTAATTCAGCTACACGCTTAATAGCTTCATCCTTACCAACATCATTTAATTTATTGTAGTTAGTAAGTAGAGTTTTTTCCTTTTCCGAAATAGTGGGTTGCGATGATTCTAATCCTAATAAATAAGATGGGCTTATTTCAAGAACCCCACATATCTTTTCTATTGTATCTGGGTCGGGTTTGTTTTGATTATTTTCCCAATTACTTACACTATTATGTTTTGCTCCTATCAATTCAGCAAATTGCCTCTGTGTTAATTTTTTATCTTTTCGTGCTTTTCGTATTTTATTACCAAAATCCATTAGTACACCTCCACCTTTTATTATATGTAGTATTTTGATTTTGTAAATATGGTATTTCGATTACTTTGAAATTTATTTTGATTTTCTATAAAAATACTGTTGACATTTCGAAAAAATTGAAATAAAATACATATAAGTTCGAACAAATCGAACAAAAAGAAAGGGAGGATAATATGTGTGTTGGTGAAAAAATAAAACATTATTTAATAAATAACGGCATCTCTCAAACGCATATAAGTCGTTCAACAGAAATACCATTACCTAAGTTGAATTTAGCACTTCATGGAAAAAGGAAATTAACTTTTCCTGAATATGAATTAATATGTGGGGCTTTAAATGTTGGAGTTGATAAATTCTTAGAACCAAAGAAACCACAAAATTCAGATATGCATTTCAGAAACAAAGAGGAGGAGCAAGAGCATGAGTCAAAAATTAGTTAATACATTAGCTCAATGTGATAATACACCAGTGATTTTAAATGACGTAAGTAATGAAGTAAGAATTACTAGCGTTGAATTAGTAGAGATGATTAATACTTTTAGAAAAGAAGAAGGTAATACAGTAGAGAAAGAACATAAGGATTTATTAAAATCTATCAGAACAGAAATTGAAATGCTTGAAAAAGCAGGGATTAAAGGACAGGGAAATTTTTCGCCGTCCTCGTATATCAATAAGCAAAATAAACAACAACCTTGCTACTTAATGAATAAAGCAGGAGCATTACAAATGCTAAATAAAGAGTCAGCAGTAGTTAGATATAAGACAGTTCAGTACATAGAGAATTTGGAGCAGGCTTTAAAGGAGCAACAAACACTTCCCCAAGGCCTAAGTCCACAACTGCAGTTTCTAATCAATATGGAACTGGAACAGAAGAAGATACAATCACAACTCAACCAAGTAAATCATCGTGTATTAGAAGTTAAAGCTACAGCAGAACAAGCTACTAAGCAGATGGAGATTGTTAAAGATGCTATGTTACTAGACCACGATAGTTGGAGGGGAGAATGTAACAACATTATTAATAAAATTGCTAAAGAGCAACGTGGTGGCACAAAAGAAGCCTATAAAGGTGTTAGGGATGAGGTCTATAAACGAGTAGAGCAAAGAGCAGGTGCCAATTTAAAGCAACGTGTCATCAATAAGCAAGATAGAATGAGACGTGAAGGGGTATCTAAAAGCAAGGTTGATAAAGTGAGTCAAATAGATATTATTGCAGAAGATAAGCGTCTTAAAGAAATTTACATAGCGATAGTCAAAGAAATGGCTATTAAATATGGTGTCAATCAGAAAGGAGCATAAGAAAATGAAACAAGAACTAACTAGAGCCTTATTACAAGGCGACCATACACCAGTAGTTTTAACTAATAAGGATGGTCAAGTGCTAATAGAAGAAGTAATAAAAGTAGAAGTAAATGAAAACCAAGAACCAATAGTAAGTGCAAGAGAGTTACATAAAGCACTAGGAGTAAAGAAACACTTTACTGACTGGTGGGTGCAACAACTTAATTATGGATTTGATGAAGACGTAGAATATACCTATTCACCTAGAAGTGAAGAGGTTCAAAATAATGGTGGAATACAAGTTAGAACACTTGACGACTACGCAATGAAACTAGACATGGCAAAAGAATTAGCAATGGTAAGCAAGACAGAAAAAGGTAAAGAAGTTCGTCGTTATTTTATTCAAGTAGAGAAAGACTTCAACAGTCCTGAAAAGATTATGGCTAGAGCATTAAAGATAGCAGAGCATCAGATTAGTGTGCTAAGAATAGAAAATAATGAACAAAAACAACAGTTGGAAGAAGCTAAACCTAAGGTAATATTTGCAGATGCAGTAGCTGCGTCAGACACATCAATACTGATTGGTGATTTAGCAAAACTATTAAAGCAAAACGGTGTAAATACAGGACAAAAGCGTTTATTTTAATGGCTTAGAGAGAATGGCTACTTAATTAAACGTAAAGGGGCTGATTATAACAGTCCAACACAATACTCAATGGAATTAGGGTTATTTGAGGTAAAAGAAACAACTATTACGCACAGTGATGGACACATAACTGTTAGTAAAACAACTAAGGTTACAGGTAAAGGTCAGCAGTATTTTATTAATAAGTTTTTACAAAAGAAAGGAGCATAAAAATGCGTATAAAGCAAGATATTAACAAGCAAGCTTTACACGAAAAAATGTATAAAGCAGCTCACAAAGGTACAAATAAAAAATTATTTAATGGTGTTATGGCAGTTACAACATTGTCTTATAAAAACATATATGAACAAGATGATTTAAAAAAATACTATGCTTTATCAAGTGAAGTAGTGAAGGAACTGGAAGAAGCTACACCAAGACAACTCATGGATATTTTTCCTGTACATAAAGAATATGACGGAGCTAAGTATCATTCGAAAGATTATTTTTCAACTATGAAGTACTTAAAAGAGATAAATTTAGATGAGCCATTAGGTGAAAAACTAGAAGACTTTATTTGGCATTATTACAACTGGGAGTTATGGTACTTTTGGGATAATCATAAATACTTTGCTCCAGATGAGTTGGTTAAAGAAACTGAAAGGCTCGAAGAACTTAATAAGCTTTTAGAACCTCGATTAAAAGAGATTACAGAACTGCAAGGAATGGCACAAGAGGCAATAAATGATACAGAAAAAGCTGATGTAACGGTAAAAAAGCTTTCAGAGGAACTTGATAAGTATAAGAAAAAGAAACTCAGTATAAAACGCATTTTATTGAAAAGAAAATTTAATAAAGCAGTACTAGAAAGAAGTTATCATGTAGATGCAGCACAACTATTTCTGATGATAATAGATGCTCGTAGATGTGAGCTTGCACAGTTAGAGGAATGGGATGAAGTTGTAGAAGACTTAATGAAAGTAGATAGAACCTTTGCAAATGATATTATTAGACTTCTAAATAAACTAAAAAAAGGAGCATAACAATGGGTGTAGTAGAAAAATTTTTAGATGATTTAAAGGTTACAATCATCAGCACACTTAGAGAATTAATTCAAGAAGAAATACAACAACAAACAACCGACAAATGGTTGGATAAAAAACAACTCGCTGAATATTGGGGAGTAAGTGTTAAATGGATTGATAATCATTTAGATGAAATACCACATTCTAAAACAATTCCTTGGAGATTTAAAAAATCACTAGCTGATGAATGGAGAATGGGTGAGCATAGAAAACTTGAAGTAGTTCAAAAAAGCAATGTGACTGTTAAAAACTACAAAAGTAATAATTTCAAGGTGGGTAATTAGTCAAGTACCCATTGAAAGGAGGTGAACATTTGAAGCATTTAACAGTCGCAGCACTCATTATTTATGTATCATGGAAATTTGGACAATCATGGATACATAAAAATGAGCAAGCAAAGGTCTATAAGAGATAAAGACCTTAATAAAAAACATACAAGGTCATTATATCAGAAAAAAACAATTTTATAAATAGAGAGGTTGAAAATGGCTAAAAAATACTACTGGTTAAAGATGAAAGATGATTTTTTTAGGCAGAAGGAAATTAAAAAGATACGAAAAATAGCAGGTGGTGATACATATACAATTATCTATTTAAAATTAATGTTATTAAGTTTAAGGAATGAAGGTAGGTTATTTTTTGACGGGATAGAAGAAAGTATAGCCGAAGAATTAGCATTAGAAATTGATGAAGATTCAACTAATGTTCAAACAGTTTTAGGATTACTAATTACAATGCACATCATAGAAGAAATTTCTGAAGGTGTAGAAATAGCTAATATAAAACAATATATTGGTTCAGAAACTGCTGGAGCAGAAAGGACTAGAAGGTCAAGAGCTAAAAAACAATTAGAAGAACAAAAAATGTTACAATGTAACACCAGTGTAACAAACTGTAACACAGAGATAGAGAAAGAGATAGAGAAAGAAATAGAGAAAGAAATAGAGAAAGAGATAGAACTTAACAGTTCTTGTGATGAAGAACCATCACCTAAAAAGATATCTATTAATTACAAACTTATTATCGAAGAATGGAACAGATTAGGATTAAGTCAAGTATCTAAAATAACACCTAATAGCCAAAGACAAAAGATGTTAAAGGCTCGCATACGAGAACATGGACAAGAAGTTTTCATTCAAGCTATTAGAAATATATCACAATCAGATTTTCTCAAAGGAAAGAATGATCGTGGCTGGACCATAAGATTTGATTGGTTCATTAAACCAAATAATTTCCAAAAAGTCTTAGAGGGAAATTACACAACAAGCAGAGCAAATAAAGTTCAAAATGCTTCAAATGATACAGATGAACCATACATTCCATACTAGAGGTGAAACATGAACTTAACAGGAAACAGTAAACTTAAAGCAGCAATGGAGCGTATTAAGAATAAAGCGTATGTAAGTGATACAAAAAAGTACATATGTGAATTATGTAAAGATACAGGAGCAATAGCCATTACACATGATGGTAAAGAAATCCCAATGTTAGATGCAATAGGACAGATTAGGGTAAAAGTTTGTAAATGTGTCATAGAGAAGCAGATTCAAGAAAAGTTAAAGTGTACAGGCTTGAATATGGATGAATACAAAAATAAAAGCTTTGAAACTTTTAAGTGCGATACAGAGGAAGCCCAAAAGATGTATGACTTAGCACAATCATTCTTGAAAGATGATGAAGCAAAAGGAATTGGTTTTTGGGGTAATAGTGGTACAGGAAAAACACATATATGCATTGCAATATGCAATGAACTGTTGAAAAAAGGTATATCACACAAGTATTTCAATTACAGAAGAGACATACAAAGATTAATAGCACTTAGGTTTAAAGAAGAAGAGTACATTAAGGTACTAGATGAGTTTTTATCAGCAGAAGTATTGTATATAGATGATTTGTTTAAGCTCTCACAGAATAACGATGGGACATATAACAAGCAGGAGTTACAAATAATGTTTGATATTATCAATACACGTTATCTTAACAAGAAAATAACTATTTTTTCAAGTGAATTAACAGTATCTGAAATAACAAAAATTGATAAAGCAATAGGGAGTCGCATTTTTGAGATTGTAGATCCATACGGTCTTAAACTTGAAGGCACCAATAGAAGATTTAAGGTAAGGGAAACAAGATGAATGTTCAAGTTAACAAAGTGGTATTATGGGCTGTAAATATTGCAGACAAATATCATGTTGGTGTTCAAGGAGTGATTGATAATTATCTCGTAGCTTATGAACAACTAGGGGATAGCAAAGAAGCAATGGCCTTCATAGAGAGTGAATTAAAAAGGTGAGGTAAGCATGGATCTAACAGTAAAAAGTAGAGAAGAAAATATCTATTACCTGCAAGGAACAGAGCGCAGAATAGCAATGGATAAAGAAAAATGAACAAGCCTTGTAGAAAAGCATATTAAAAACCATAACCACTATGCAATCTTAGAGAAGATAAAAGGCACAGTTAAGCTATGGAATGATAAAGACAATATTCATGATATTGCATTAATTGTATATGCATCTAAGTATTGCAAAAGTGTGCAGGAGCTAAAGGCAGAAAAGGACAAAAAAGAAGCAACATTCAACTTCAATGTCGTAAAAGATGACATGGGTAGCGACCAGTTGAAATTGTATTAGAGAGGTGGAAAATGGTTATTTTCAAAGATGACAAGCCATATTTTGTTGAAGAGATTGAAGATTTAGCAGAGCTAATGGGTGAGGATGTTTTTGAGCAGGTTAAAGACTACATTGAAGAAAACTATGTTTCAAAAATTGAAAGACTTGAAGAGGAGATTGATGGGCTTGAAAGTGAGGTTGGAGAACGTGCAGATGAAGTTGAATCGTTGAAAGATGATGTTGAATATCTTCAAGAGAAATGTGACAAAAAATACGAAAGACTGAAAAGTGCAGTATCAGATTATTTAGATGTATTAGATGAAAGCGTATTAGATAAAAATCAAACTTATTACTTTGACAAGTTAGTTGAAGCACTAAAGGAGAATTAGGATGGCAATTTACACAATCAAACTTGAAAGAGAAGTAAAACAAGAAAAATTACAAGCAGTAGCAAGTCAAATTGATGCACTTGAAGATAAACCAAGTGGCACATATGAATTAATCTGGGAGTTTGCAAGAACAGGGAAAGCAGTCAGCTATTGTAACGATAGGGTGTTATGGCTAGGTTGGCAGATGGAGAAGAATGGTGTGGCTGTGAATTGGTCTAAGAGTTCTTAAAATCGTTTCTAAGACATTTTTACACATAAAGGTGAATAAAACTACATAATAAATTAAAAAACGCAATACAAGAGAAAATAGAAGCAAAAGGAGTAAGTCGTGAAAAAAGATATGCTATATATGGCTGTTACACCTGATAAATATGAGTTACCTATTTTTGTTGGTAATTCTACTGAGGTTGCAGAATGGGCAGGTATAACATTAAATGCTTTATACAGTTCTGTATATCACAAAAGAAGTGGTTCAGTTAATGGATATAAATTAGTAAAGGTTGAAATTAAATAAAATCAATTTTTGAGAGGATGGTTGTATGGAATATATCAATTTTGCAGAAAGAGCTGCAGAAGCATTAAAAAAACTTTTAGATAGTGAAGAATTTAGAAATGCTTTAGATAAACTTCGTGATTTAGCAGTAACTTTAGAAGATGCACAAGCGTATATCGAAGAGATTAAAAAGAAAAGACATACATACATTCGAAAAATGAGTGTTATTAGCAAGAAAGCACTTAACATGATTAACTCTAAGGTTGTTAGAAGAAAAACGAATACAAGGGCACGTGAGAGCCATAAAAAGACTTTTAGTGAGGAGGAAGATGATGAATGAAAGAAAGAGTTATTCAAGTAAAGATACAAGCATCTGATAACTATTGTACAAGCAGAGACACACAGAAAAGATGTAAACACATGAAAGAAACATATATGTGTAATCAGTTCTGCCAAGTGTTTAGAATGCAGCTTGATTTTGATGAAGAAGAAAAAGCGTATATCAGACCAGTTGAATGTATAGCTGCTGAGCAAGGTAAGTTTTTTTAATAAAAGTTGATTTTGAGGAGGGTAAATGTGAAGACAATTCATTACTTTAATTCAGATGCAGAAGCAAACGTTCCTGATGATGCAATAGAAAAGGAGAAAAAGCTAAGACAAACTTTATGTGGTTATGCAAGAAGAAATGTTGCGATTGATCCTAATAGAGTAACGTGTAAGGCATGTAAGATTGAATTAGCTAGAAAAGGTTATGAGCTTGGAAGAAATTTAACAGTCAAAGAAAAGCTAATGAATATCTATTTGAATTGCAGCACTAGAAAGTTCGCAAAAGTATTTAGTGAGTATGCTGAAAGTAGAAATATTAGCAAGTGGGATAGCAGGAAGAAAGATAACTCAAATTCATATTATGCAGAAGGTAAAGATGAATACTGGGATAGAGTTGATTGCAATATATATCTTCCAAAGAATGAAGAGTTAAGTCTTCATATAGTTTTAAGAAAAAAATCGTATTTGTTTATTGTTTTTCAAGATGAAACTATATTTGAATACGACAGAATAGAAGGAATAAAGACTTACGAAGAAGAAAAGCTTAATAAAGCTTTAGAAGTACATAGAAAGCTATTTAATATGCTATTAGCTAATAGCTAATAAAAGATAATTTTGAGGAGGTACATATGAGTCAAAAGTATAGAGCGGTAATTGAGTTTACTCTTGATGAAGAAGATGAAGCAGCTAATGCAGAATATGCAGCTGACATAATGAATGAGTTAAAAGAAGTTGTAGAGTACAACTTAAATAAAGCAACTCTTGAAGAGGTAAATTATTAAAAGTGATTTTTTGAGGAGGAAAACATATGAGTATTACATTTAAACAAACAATTATTCACACGCTGGACTTACAAATGGGAA